>URZR01000126.1 GCA_900552425.1 uncultured Collinsella sp.
CCGATATCCCTGTGAGCTCGCGGACGGGAAACGCAACGCCTTCGGCAAATTCCGTCTGCACAAACTGCGAGAACTCGCCCATAACGTTGCCGTGGTAATCGAGCTTGACGGCGCCGGCCTCGATAATCTCATTGCACAGTCCACGGCGCTGACGCTGCTTTGGCACCGGCGCAAACTCAAAGTCCAGCACAATCTGGCGCGCAAAGTTCGTCGTATCGATAGCCGAGATACACGGCGTCTTTTCAGCTGACACGGTTGGGCCTTTCTCCGTCAACTGCCGCTCGTTACATAGGCGGCTACATTGCCGTAAGGATAGGCGCCCGTGCGGACACAAAAGCGGGACGCAATGCCACGCGCGCCAGGCATACGCCATGCAGACGGCCCCAAGAGAATCGCCCGCTCTATTCAAATGCCTGAAAAAGATTTAGGCCCGGTGACTTGAATCAGAGGTCATCCCGGGCCCATCAGAGCTCGTAGAGCTCTTGGTTGCTTTGGTCTCGCTCTTCACGGCGCTTATCGAACTTTCCGAGGCACTCAAGCAGCATTCGAAGCATAAAAAGAGGGGTCGACGCCGTTAAGGCATTGACCCCTTAAACTGAGTAACGGCGCTGCCCAGCTCTTCACTACTTGGGCTGCCGTCGACTTTATTCTACCCACGGGTGCCAGGTTTAACAAATGGATTTTCGGTAACGAGGCCTCGGCAACCGCCGCCTTGATTGGCGACCCATGCTCTGCCACAGGCCGAGGGTTGTCGAAAAGTCGAACATTATAGCTACCCATAATATAGCCAGCTATAACGTCATTCGACGACCGGCGCAAACGCCCACGCGGACACGAAATGCGCTGCGGTGCCATTGGGGATTATGGGATGCGCTTTCCGCTCGAGGCCTCAACCGGAAACGGGATCCCGGTCTGAAGGTCAAATCCGGGGCGTAGTTTCCGCCAAGCATGCCATCCGGAAAGCGCGTCCCGTTCTGAGCCTGAATTCTGGGATGAACTTTCCACTGAAGCATCTACTGGAAAATGTATCCCGTTCCGAGGCTTAATTCTGGGATGCACTTTCCGCGGAGAGACTACCATTTTTCTAAAAAGTACACGTCCCGAAACTTACCCAGTCTTCATAACTCGCTACCGTTCACGGTCGCCGATTACCGCCCACCGATTCAAACAAGAAATATGTCGCCAAAAGCAGGTCATCTACCTGCATGGTTAGATTTTGGTCAGCTTTTGGTCAGCTGAGCGGCAAGTTGCGGCTGATACGTTTTTGCTACCCAAAAGGAGGCGGTAGCTCATGACCCATTGCAATGACCAGCTCATCGACCAACTGCTCACTCAAGCCGAACAAGAGGGGCGCTGTCTGATTCCCCCGAGCACGGCAATCCGAAAAGCGCTCCTTCGGCGCGCCGGCGGCACGGTTGTCTCGCCCATGCCGGGGTTGTTTGCGCGAAAAACGCGCTGGGATGAACTCAACCGAGCGCAACGCCATTGCGAGATTATCCGCGCCCTTGCGATCATCCATCCCGATTGGACGTTCTGCTCGTTTTCGGCCGCCTGCCTGCTGGGGCTCGAGGTCTCGTGGCGACATCTGAACGTTGTGCATGTCTGTAGCTCGACAAAGCCGTCGGCTCGCCCGGGCGCGCATATTCAGCGGCATCAGATCGAGCCGGCCGGAGCAATCCGTCTATCCGGCACATCAGTAACGCCGCCCATCCAAACGGCTACAGATTGCCTGCTGCAAACTGGCTTTGCAGACGGCATGCCCATTGCCGATTCGGCGATCTCAAAGCTCGGCCTTACGCGAGAGCAGTTGATGGAGGCCGTCGAACAACGAGCGACCGCCCGCAATGGTCGCGCGATTCGCACTGCCCTCACGACACTTCGATATGCCGACGCCCGCGCCGAGAGCGGTGGAGAATCGGTCGCCCGAGCCGTCATGATCGAGACGGGCTTTGCGCCCGACTGGCTTCAATACGAGCTGACGGACCCCTTCGATTCGGCCAAGCCCATACGAACGGACTTTGCCTGGGAGCGCCAGGCGCGGGAACTCACACTGGGCGAGCTCGACGGGCTCATCAAATATACCGACCAGACCATGTTGGCCGGACGCACCACCGCCGAGGCGCTCGTTGCCGAACGACAGCGCGAGGCGCACCTATCGCTCTACGGCCATCCGCTCATCCGCTTTACCATGATCGAAGTCCGTTCGGCAGGCATGCTCGCGAAAAAGCTGCAGACGGCAGGCATCCGCCAGACCATGCTCCCGACATGGCTCAACGATATTGAGCTGTAGGGGCTGCTGAGCTTATGCCCGTCTGCCTGCCAAACCGGGACACGCTTTCCGGTTGGCAGCACCCGCGGAAACCATGTCCCAGACTAAGTGCTCAAAATGGGATGCGCTTTCCCGACGAAGCTCCTTGCGGAAAGCGTGTCCCAGAATGAAGACTCGGAATGGGATGCAATTTCCGCCTGAAGGCGATTCGGAAAGCGCATCCCATTCTGAGCATCGATTCCGGGTCGCAGTTTCCGGTTGAGGGCTGTTCCGGAAAGTGTGTCCCATTCCAGGCGCGGATTCCGGGATGCACTTTCCGTTTGAAGCTCCAACCGAAAAGCGCATCCCATTCTGAGCGCCAATTCCGGGATGCTGCCTCCGTTCCAAACAAAAGGCCCCGGCTCGCGATGGAGCCGGGGCCAAAGATGCAGCATATGCAGTTGGTGTTGAGCGCGAACAGCCCGTCAGTAATGGCTGTCCGCGCCCTACCCTACCCGCGGTGACGGGCGCGGCTGTACGGCGTATCCACCATGGGCAGATCCGGACGCAGCTTGCCGTCAAACGCGCGGTAGGCGTTCTGCACGGCGGGCGCCGTGGGGATCGTTGCGATCTCGCCGATGCCCTTGCCGCCGTATGCCACGGGCAGCAGTTCGTCCTTCTCCACGTAGATGGCGTGGATATCCGGAATCTCGGGCGCACGGAACAGCCCGAGCGTGCCGTACCTTGCCTGGGGTACGCAGTCCTTGAGCGGCCAGTCCTCGGTAAGCGCATAGCCCATACCCATGAGCACGCCGCCTTCGATCTGACCCTGAATGGAGATGGGGTTGACCACCTTGCCGGAATCGTGCGCGGCATAGACCTCGCTCACGCGGCCGTCATCGTCCAGAATGACCACATGCGTGGCAAAGCCGTAGCAGATGTGGCTCTTGGGGTTGGGAACGTCGGCGCCCAGTTTGTCGGTCGGCTCCAGATACACGTAGCCAAACTCGCATCCCTCGAGCGCCTTGATGACAGCCGCAGGATCCTGAGGATGCATACCCTGGCCGGCGACGAGCTCCTGCGTGTGCAGCTGATAGGCGCGACCGTCGTCGTACTCGATCTTGACGCCGTCGCCATGCGCGCTCACGGGAGTATCGGGTGCGGGCTTGCCGGCCTCGATGTCAAGCATGGCATCGCGCAGCAGGAAGGCGGCACCGCGCACGGCCTCGCCGGTCACGACCGTCTGACGCGAGCCAGACGTGGTGCCGGAGTCGGGAGCATTCTCGGTGGAGCACTCGCCGTTGGCGATGCAGCGAAGCGGCAGACCGCAGGCCTCGGCAACGTCCTGCAAAAAGACGGTGTTGCAGCCCTGGCCGATGTCGGACGTGGCGGCATAGACCACGGCCACGCCGTTCTCGATGCGAATCTTGCAGCGGCCGGCATCGGGCAGGCCCACGCCCACGCCGGCGTTCTTCATGGCGCAGGCGATGCCGGCGTGGCCGGGATGCGCATAGTAGGCATCCTTGACCTCGAGCAGCGTCTCCTTAAGCGCCGTGGAGCAGTCGGCAATCTGGCCGTTGGGCAGAACCTCGCCCGGCTCGATGGCGTTGCGGTAGCGAATCTCCCACGGATCCAAACCGACCTTTTCGGCCAGCAGGTCGATCAGGCTCTCGAGCGCAAACTCGGACTGGCAAACGCCAAAGCCGCGGTACGCACCGGCGGGCGGGTTGTTGGTGTAGTAGCCAAAGCCGCGAATGTCGGTGTTCTGGTACTTGTAGGGGCCGACGGCATGCGTGCAGGCGCGCTCGAGCACCGGGCCGCACAGCGACGCGTAGGCGCCGGTATCAAAGTTGATCTCGCAGTCCAGGCCGGTAAAGTTGCCCTCGGCGTCGCAGCCCAGTGTAAAGGTGCCGTCCATGGCGTGGCGCTTGGGATGGAAAGCGAGCGACTCGGCACGCGTGAGCTTGCACTTCACAGGACGCTGGAACTTATATGCGGCGAGCGCAGCCAGGTGCTGGACCGAAACGTCCTCCTTACCGCCAAAGCCGCCACCCACGAGCATGGTCTCGACGACCACGCGCTCGGGCTCGTTGTCCCAGCCAAACATGTGGGCGCACTCTTTGCGCGTGTCGTAAGCACCCTGGTCGGTCGACTGCACCTTGACGCCGTTCTTGTACGGGAAGGCAACGGCGCACTCGGGCTCCAAGAAGGCATGCTCGGTAAAGGGCGTGGTAAAGCGCTGCGTCACGGTGAACGCGCTCTCTGCCAGCGCCTTGGCGGCGTCGCCGCGCGACACGTGACGGCTCTGGCACACGTTGTCCTTGAGCTCCACCGTGTTGCCGAAGGCAAAGAAGCTGTCGTGCAGGCGCGGGGCGTCAGCAGCCCTGGCCTCGACAATGTTACGCACGGGCTCCAGCGGCTCGTAATCGATCTTTACGAGCTTCTTGGCCTTCTCGAGCGTCACCTCGTCCTCGGCAACCACCAGCACGATGGCATCGCCCACGCAGCGGGTGATATCGCCCGCCGCGATCATGACGTCCCAGTCCTGGATAAGGTGGCCGACCTGGTTGACCGGCACGTCCTCGGCGCGCAGGATGCCCACCACGCCGGGCAGGGCCTCGGCCTTTGAGGTGTCGATGGAGAGCACGCGGGCGCGCGGATACTTGGAGCGCACGGCGCTGGCATAGGTCAGGCCCGGCTGATCGAGCTCGTCGATATCGTCGGGGTACTTGCCCTCGCCGAGCACCTTCTTGCGCACGTCAATACGGAAGGCGCGCTTGCCCACGCCGTAGTCATCGCCGCGCTCCAGGTCCTTGTCGATCTGCTTTTCGCCACGGAGCACCGCAGCGGCCAGCGAGATGCCCTCGATAATCTTTTTGTAGCCGGTGCAGCGGCAGACGTTACCGCGAATGGCGTACTTGATCTGCTCCTCGGTGGGCTCGGAGTCCTCGGCGATGAGCGCTGCACCCGCCATGACCATACCGGGGATGCAAAAACCGCACTGCACGGCGCCCACGGCACCAAAGGCGTACACAAAGGCTTCGCGCACGTCCTGGGGCAGGCCCTCAACGGTCACGATGTTACGGCCGGCGGCAAGAGCGGTGGTCAGTACGCACGCCTTGACGGCCGCACCGTCCACATGGATGGTGCAGGTGCCGCAAGCGCCTTCGGAGCAGCCGTCCTTGGCGGAATGGATATGCAGGTCATCGCGTAGGTAGCGCAGCAGCGGTTTGTTTTGGGTCGTCGTGCGCTCGACGCCGTTAACGGTAAAAGT
>URZR01000127.1 GCA_900552425.1 uncultured Collinsella sp.
GGATGGTGCGGGCCTGGTCGGCGATGGCGCGGGTGATGGCCTGACGGATCCACCACGTTGCGTAGGTGGAGAACTTGAAGCCCTTGGTGTGGTCAAACTTTTCCACAGCCTTAATCAGGCCTAGGTTGCCTTCCTGGATCAGATCCAGAAACTGCATGCCGCGGCCCACATAGCGCTTGGCGATGGAGACGACCAGACGCAGGTTTGCGCTGATGAGCGCCTGCTTGGCTTCGAGGCCGACATTCTCGATACGGGTCAGACGGCGCATCTCGGCACGCGTGAGCTCGAGCTCGCCCGCCTCGGCAGCCTCGAGCTTCTCGGTGGCCTCAAGACCGGCCTCGATCTTCATGGCCAGATCGACCTCTTCGGAGGCGGTCAACAGGTCGACCTTGCCGATCTCCTTGAGGTACATACGGACCGGATCGCCGGTCAGCATCACCGTGGAGGCATCGATGCCACGCACGCGGGAGCGTGAACGGGACGTGCGCACGGTGCGCTTCTTCTTGCTCTTGGAAGAACCCATCTCGGCGTCGGCCTGACGGGCCATCTTGAGCTCATGATCGTCGAGCGAGCCGGAATCGTGCTCGTCGTCGTCATCGAAATCGTCGGTATCGGTATCGTTATCGTCATCGTCGACGTCCATGGGGGCGTCGTCGTTACCGCTCGCGGAGATAATCTGGATGCCGCTGTTGCGCAGCGCGGAATACACCGCGGTGAGCTGCTCATCAGAAACATCGATATCCTTCAGGGCGACCTGAATCTCGTCCTCGGTTACCGAAGTCCTGTTTGAGCCGTTGCCCATAAGCTTTGCAACGTAGGATTCCAGCCCAGTACCCGTGCTCTCAGTCTTTTTTGGCACAGATTCTCCCTTCATAGTCCACAGGACTCAATACTTTAGCACACACATTGACGTCTATACCCAAAAAGAGGACTGGATATAGGCGAGAATACGCTGGTTGACCACAACATCTAGGCTTGTTCGGTGCCCGCGGCCTCCAGGCCGATCAAGCGGAACGGGTCCGCAACGCCGCCGATCGACTTTTGCAGCTCGCGTTGACGCTGCGAATCCTGCGCGGCCTGCACGGTCAGCGCGCGACGGGCCTCATCATCGAGCGAACGGTCCTGGCGCAGCTTGGCCTGTGCGGCACGCATGCGGCGCTTGATGGTGTAGAGCTCGAGCGTATCGAGCATAAACACGATGTTCGTCTCGGTAGGGTGCTTGCTCGTCGCCGAGATGCGCCCGGCACTCACAAGCGTTGCCGCCTCGGGACACACCGAGCGCGCCGCATCCATGCAGGCTGCAGGATCGGTTCCCGGCGGCGTTGCCAGAACGGCCCATGCGATGGACTCGTGACGTGGGTCAACCCACTCGATAGAGCAGATGCGGTCGGCATACGTGCGAAACAGGTCGGGGTAGCTCGTGAGCATCGTCAGCAGCTCGCGCTCCCCTGCCAAGGACTTGCGCTCTAGATCGGTAAGAACCATCGGCGCCGCCGCAGCCGGTGCGCCCGAGCCATCGGCCGCAGGCACAGCGCCCATACCATCAGGCACATCGATCGGCGGCAGGTCGTCGACGACCTCCACGGGCGCGGCACCGTAGGCATCGAGCGGGACGTAGTCGTACGGCTCTTCTTCGACCGGCGCGGACACCGGCGGCGTCGCGCCCAATGCCCAAGCACCGCGACCGGCATCGCGAGAACTCGACGCCCGACTGCCCGTCCCGCCGGACCGCTCAGCCTGTGCCCGCTGGCGCTCATAGTTCTGCTCACGACGTCGCTCGGCATCCTCACGCTTGGCGACATCGCGAAACACGCGACCCGAACTCGCGCGAACCGTCTCCAGATCCAAACCCAGCAGATCGGCAATCTGGATAAAGTACGTATCGATCATATAGCTGTCACGAAGCGGATAGATGAGCGTGAGAGCATCCTCCAGCGCCTTGGCACGACCGCCCGGCGTGGAGATGTCGCTCGACTCCTGCAGCGAACGGTAGACAAAGTCCATGAGCGGCTCGGCCGCGTCGATGCGCGCCTGCAGCTCCTGGCCACCGTGCGCCGTAATAAACTCCATGGGATCGTTGCCGTCGGGCAGCACCACGCAGCGCAGGTCCATCGAATCCTGCTCGATAAACTGAATCGCGCGGCGCGCGGCCTTTTGACCGGCAGCGTCGCCATCGAACATATACACGATGCGCTTGGCAAAGCGGGTGAGCGTCTTGACGTGATGCTCCGTGAGCGCGGTGCCCAGCGTGGCGACAACGTTTTTGATCCCCGCCTCCCAGCAGGCGATGCAATCGGTATAGCCCTCCACCACGATGGCCGTATCCTGCGCGACGATAAACTCCTTGGCCCAATTAAAGCCATAGAGGTTTCGCTTTTTATGAAACACACTCGTCTCGGCGGTATTGAGGTACTTGGGTTGGCCGTCACCCATGATGCGCCCGCCAAAGGCAATGTTGTGACCCTGCTCGTCAAAGATGGGGAACATCACGCGGTCGTAGAAGCGGTCGGCAAGCTGCCCGCGCCCGCGGCTCACGGCAACGTTGGCGTCGATCATCTCCTGCGGGGTAAAACCCGCCTGGGACAGGTGCGACACCAGCGCGTTGCGGCCCGGTGCAAAGCCCAGGCAGTAGCGGCGGCAGACGTCGCCACCCATACCACGGCTGGCAAAGTACTCGCGTGGACGGCCGTCCTTACCGCGCATAAGCATGGTGTGGTAGAACTGGGCGGTCTCGGCACACAGATCGTAGATGCGAGCACGCTTGGTACCGCGCTCGCGACGATGTCCGGTGTCATGCAGCTCAATACCCGCACGATCGGCCAAATAGCGGATTGATTCGGGAAAGCTCAGGTTCTCGCGCTTCATGATATAGGTGAAGACGTCGCCACCCTCGCCGCAGCCAAAGCAATGCCACACCTGCGTGGCGGGGATAATGTGGAAAGAAGGCGTCTTTTCGCCATGGAAGGGGCAGCAACCCCAAAACTCATGGCCGCGGGGCTTGAGCTCAACCGTTTCCTGCACGATGGCAACCAGGTCAGACGCAGCGCGTACCTGGTCTTTTTCCTCATCGCTAATCACGGATGCTCACCCCCTGCTCACCCAAGTTATGACGAATATCCTCGATATTACCCTCGACGGTCGCAATCAACTCATCCAGCGAGTCGAACACACGCGAGGGACGCAGCCAGCGCGTAAACGCCAGCGAAACGGAAGCGCCGTACAGGTCGCCCGTATACCCAATTAAGTTGGCCTCGAGATGCGCCGAAGCGGCATCGTCGGCATACGTCGGCGGCAGGCCGACGTTAACGGCAGCAGGTGTCATCGACGAGCACCAGGCCCTCATACACGCCATCGGCAGGCACCTGAATGCCGTCGGGAACCTGCAGGTTTGCCGTGGGAAAGCCCATGCCAGAGCCCTCGTGACGGCCGCGAATAACACCGCCGCGCAGCATATACGGGCGGCCGAGCAACTCAGCAGCCAGCTCCACATGGCCCTGTCCCAGCTCATGACGGATGCGGGTGGCGCAAATGGCCTCACCGCACTCGCAAAGCAGATCGTGACCATACACGTCAACGCCGTGCTCGGAACCCCAGACGCGCATCTCGGCAACACCAGAAGCACCGCCACGACCCAGCCTAAAATCGCTGCCAACGCGAATCGAACGAATGTCGACCACGCGTGACAACAGTGTGAGAAAACCGACATGGTCGAGTGCCGCAACCTCAGGCGTAAAGGGAACGGCCACCACTGCATCGACCCCGGTCTGAGCCAAGGCATGTAGACGGTCGGCCGTCGTCATCAATTTTTGAGCGGGCGAAGGACTCACCACAACGTCCGGATCGGGATCGAAAGTGACCACGACCGCCTTGCAGCCATGGGCACGGGCATCACGGACAAGCGCTTCGATGAGTTCCCGGTGTCCACGGTGAACGCCATCGAACACGCCAATGGCGATCGAGGCAGCACCCAAGTGCTCGCACTCATCAAACGCATCGGCAGTGTCGATGCGAGCCTCGTCCGACTCGCCTTCAAAAAAGATACGCGCGAGCTCGCGAGCGGACAACATCATCGAACACCGCCGATTGCCTGCGGAAACACGTGCTCCATGACAAAGCGGCCACTCTCAATGCGGGCAAGCGCCTTGAGTCCCCCATCGAGCACCAGCGCAAACGGCGCTTTCGAAGCATCGAAATCGGCAAGCGCACGCTCAACGGGAATGCGTCGGCCGCAGAGCAGGTCTTCGGCAAGATTGCCCGGCAAGTCAACACGCGTGGCGCCCAGGGCCGCAATGGGATCCAGGGCAAAGCCGGGCGCGGACTCGGGAGAAAGCTCCTCGACCGCATGACAGGCGCCAATGGAAACAACACCGGAGGCCGTGCGGCGCAGCGCGGAAATGTGCGCGGCGCTCTCGCAGGCGCGGCCCAGGTCGCGAGCGAGCGCACGAATGTAGGTGCCCTTGCTCACCGAGAACGCCACGGTCCACACACACGTATCACCTTCGCCGCCCACGGCGATCAGGTCGGCGGCATAGACCTCGACGGGGCGCGGAGGTAGGTCCACCGCATTGCCCTCGCGAGCAGACTTGTAGGCGCGAACGCCATTGACCGAGATAGCCGAAAACGCCGGCGGCACCTGCATCTGCGGACCCAGCATGGCGGCCAAGTGCTCACGGGCATAGGCAGGATCGCGGAGCTCGTTGGCAACAGCCACCGTGCGGACCGCCTCGCCCTCCGCATCATCGGTATTGGTCTCGGCGCCAAACGAAATGTCGGCGACATAGCTTTTGGTATCGAGGGTTAGCATTCCCAGCAGACGGGTGGCCTGGCCCACACCCACCACCATGACACCCGATGCCATGGGGTCGAGCGTGCCGGCATGGCCGACGCGCCGCTCATGGAGGGCGCGCCGGCATTTCGAAACCACATCGTGGGACGTGCAGCCCACCGGCTTATCGACGGCGAGCAGCATATTCAGTTGAGAAGGCGTACGACGAGCCATGTACCATCCAAAAAGTTAAAGCTCGACGGTCACCGAAGCGGGATCCTCCCCTACCAGCTCGGCCAGCATGGGAAGTGCCACGGTAAGCGTCTCGAGAATCGTTCCGTTGTTGGAGAAACCGGCGGCAGCGGGATGTCCGCCTCCGCCAAAGGTAGCAGCGATCTCGGACACGTTGAGGTCGCCCTTGGAGCGCAGGTTGCCGCGCACCTTGGTATCGCCCTCAATGCCCTTCAGGAACAGACAGACCTCGACGCCCATCACCGAGCGCACCACGTCAACCAGACCGTCGCACTCATCCGAGGTGACACCGCAGGCCTCAAGGTCACTCTGGTACGCGTAGCTATACGCGACGCGCCCGTGGGCCACTGTCTTAATGCGGCCCATAACGATGGACTTGAGGTGCAAAAACTCGACGCGCATGCTCTGATAGACCTCAAGCGCGACACGAGCCGGATCGGCACCATGTGCGACCAGGCGCGAAGCGGCGTGGAAAG
>URZR01000128.1 GCA_900552425.1 uncultured Collinsella sp.
AGACAGCGGGCGGTTGACGGCACCCCAGGCAATCTTGTCGTGAACATCGGGGGTGTCAACGATAAAGCGGTCATTAGGCGAGCGGCCAGTGCGCTCCCCCGTCTCGATCACCAGCGCGCCGTTGGATGCCATGCGGCCTTCTTCGCGGCGGATAGCGTGCTCGACGAGCTCCGCGGCGGGTAGATCGACCAGCAGACGGGGCTGATTCTCGGCGGGATCTTCGACCAGCGTAATGCCAAAGTTGGACAGAACTTCTGCAGGGGTAATACCTGGCATGGGGCCTCCTTTAAAAGCGCGACACGTGGACGAGGCGCGCACTTTACTCACGTAAAGCCCGTTGTACCCGATATGCAAAAACGTTTTTACGGCAAGGGCGGCAAGCCCGCCCAACGGTCAAAAATCGCAGGCAAGCGGCCTAGTCATTGGGGACGTTTTTAAACGACTAATCGTTGGGGACACTCTTGAACAGGCAACAACCAAGGAGCGACCCCGGATGCCGGCACTTAGGGACGTTCCCAAAGTGCCGGCACATAAGGAACGTCCCCAAATGCCGTCTACTGAATGGCGCCGCCGAAATTATCGAACAACCTGTTCAAAAACACGAACGAACACCGTCGCGTCTATACTAGAGCGCAGCAATAGAAAGGACTCCGCTTTGAGCATCACGCCCATCGATAGCATTCGCCGCGCCATCGCCCGCCGCAATGGCGTCGCCGACCCCACCGTATCGGACGGGGCGCACGGGCAGGGCGGACGCATCGAGAACGGCCTGTTCCCCGCATCGCACACCGCCGAGGAGCTCGCACGAATCCAAGAGCTAAGCCAGCGTAACGCCGGCGGTCCCGACAGCAGCCAGGTCACACGCCGTCGCCGCGAGCGCGATCGCCAGCCCGGCCCCATCCACCGCATGGTCAATGCCTGGTGGAACCGCCTGCTCGGAGCCGTCTACGGCGGCGGCTTCTCCACGCAAGAAGCCGAGTACGAAGATCACGCCACCCGTCGCGACTACCTTTGGAATACCCTGGGCACCGCCGTATGGGGCATGGCGTTTCCGTTGCTCACCATCGTGTCCACACAGCTCGTGGGCGCCGAGGAGGCTGGCAAATTCTCCATCGCCTTTGTCACCGGCACGCTCATCATGATCGCGTGCAACTACGGCGTGCGCAATTTCCAGGTCTCGGACATCGACGAAAAGACGTCCTTTGCCTCTTACCAGCTCAACCGCTGGATCTGCGGAGCGCTCGCGCTGGCATGCGGCCTGGTATACAGCAGCGCCCGCGGCTACGATGCGCAGATGGCCACAATCGGCCTGGGCGTCTACCTGTATAAGGTGATCGACGGCATTGCCGACGTGTACGAGGGCCGCCTGCAGCAGGCCGACAAACTCTACCTGGCCGGCATGAGCCAAACGCTACGATCCGTCGGCGTCATCGCGGTCTTTAGCGTGGCACTGTTCCTCACGCGCAGCATGCCCATCGCCGCCATGGCCATGGGTGTTACCGCGATCGCCTCGCTCGTGCTGGTCACCGCGCCGCTCGCCCTGCTCGAAACCGAAAAATCGCGCCGCGTGAGCCTGCGCGAGGTCGGTCACCTGTTTATCCAGTGCGCCCCGCTTTTTGGCGCGCTGCTCCTGTTCAACCTAATCGAGAGCATGCCCAAGTTCGTGATGGAAGGCACGCTGGCCTACAAGTATCAGCTGTACTTTAATGCCCTGTTCTTTCCAGCGCAGGCCATTTTGTTGAGCATCGGATTTGTCTATAAACCGCAGCTTCTGCGTCTGTCGAGCATTTGGACGAATCCGCGCAAGCGTCGCCGCTTTGACCTGATTATTGTTGCCGTTATGGCACTGATCGTGGTCATCACCAGCGTGTGCGCCGCATTTATGGCAGGTCCCGGTATTCCCCTCATGAGCTTTATGTACGGCCTCAGCTTTGAACGCTACCGTACGCTGGCACTGCTGATGGTTGTCGCCGGCGGCGTCACCGCGGCCATCGACTTTATCTACGCCATCATCACGGTGCTGCGCCATGCCGGCGACGTCACCAAAATCTACCTGATCTGCTTCGCCGTAAGCGTAGTGCTGCCGGTGATCCTGATCAACCTGCTGGGTCTGATGGGCGCCGTGGTGAGCTACCTAGCCATCATGGCCCTACTCCTGGTGCTGCTGATAATCGAGTACGCCCACATCCGCCAGCGCATCGAGCGCGACCGCAACCCCTACGGCGCCTAATTCGAATCAATTTGAAGAAAAGAAACGTCGATGTTTTGGCACCGACAGCGAGCAGTCTCGAAGTGCCCCAGGTTGGCGCGAAGGAGGAGCGACGCGTACTTCTGTACGCGAGCGACGGTTTGAGCGACAAGGTGGGGTGCTTCGGGGCTGCGCAGCGTCAACGTGACCGCCGTTCGGTAGAACGGCGGAACAAGGTTATTCTCCAGGGTTGATGTTCGCATAGAACTCCGCCCCGTCGTCCAGACGCAGGATGCCCACGCGACCGAACTCGGAGCCGGTGGCGGCAGCGCAGTCGATGTCGATGCGATCGGGCACACCGGCGGTATCCTCGCCACCCAGACGCACAATCTGCCCGCGGCCCGACTCCTCATCGAGTCCCGCAAGGCCACCTACCTCGCAATAACGCCCGAGCGACACCGTTGGCGTGTGGCCGCTCACCACGACCGGCCCCTCGCCCTCGGCAGAAAGCAGTCCCGTCGGCGCATCCCAATAGCCGTGACGAATCCACAGCAGGTCATCGGACGACTGCACGGCGAGCATTTGCCGCAGCAGCTCGCTATCGGCATCGACCGCTCCCCTGCCGTCACCGCAATCGACACCATGCTCAAGCAAAAACGCGCGCGCCGCCTCGGTCTGGATGCCGGCATGCACCAGCAGGTACGGGCGCTCCTCGGTCTCGGCCACCGCGTAGAGCGGCAGCGCGGCCATCCATCGCACGAGCTCCTCGTATGCCTCAAATTCCATGTCGTTGAGCTGCTCGCGCGTCGTCCAGCCACCGTTGATATCCCAGGTCTCGGCATCGAGCGGATCCTGGCCAATGATGGCATCGAGCATGATCTGCTCGTGATTGCCCTTGAACACGTGGGCGTTGGGCAGCGAGCGCACGAGCTTAATAACGCCGACCGGATCGGGCCCGCGATCGATCATGTCGCCCAGCACGTACAGCGTGTCGTCGGACGCCAGCGAGATCTTAGACAGGGCCTCGTCAAGCGCACACACGTGCCCGTGAGCATCAGATGTCACATAGATTGCCATGGTACGCCTCTCCTTGCATTGCGGCCGAAGCCCGGTGCCGCAACTAAAACTTCAAGTTGAACTTAAACGTTACCCATTGTACTCCGTTGCAATAAAGCTGGAAAGGGTTTCCGAGCAGAGGCAAAGACGGCAGCCGTCTATGACGATATCGCGCACGCCCGTAATCCGCCCCCATAAACCCACCACCTTTGGGTACAAATAACCGCAGACAACTGACCGTGCCACGCCAACCACCCAGGAGCGGACACTATCCATGAACCAGATACTTCTCTTTATCGGCCTCGTCATCATTTTGTGCCTGACCATCAAACCCGTCGGCAAAAAACTCCCCTTCCCCACCCTGCTCATCTTTATTGCGCTCGGCATGCTGCTCGGCGTCAACGGTCCGGCGCACATCGACTTTAGCGACTACGCGCTCACCGAAACCGTCTGCAGCACGGCGCTGCTGTTCATCATGTTCTACGGCGGCTTTAACACCAATATCGACCGCGCCAAGCCCGTCGCTGCGCCGGCGGTGCTGCTGAGCACGCTCGGCGTCGTCATCACTGCCGGCATCACCGGCGTGTTCGCCCACTTCGTACTGGGCTTCGACTGGATCGGCGGCCTGCTGCTGGGCTCGGTCGTGGCGTCGACCGACGCGGCGAGCGTCTTTAGCGTGCTGCGCGAGCACAACCTGTCGCTAAAGGGCGGCACCGACTCGCTGCTCGAGGTCGAATCGGGCTCCAACGACCCCGTCGCCTACATGCTCACCGCGGTACTCGCCACCCTCGCGGCGGGTGGCAACATCGACATTCCCGTGCTGCTGGCCAAGCAGATCATCCTGGGCGTGGGGCTGGGCCTTGCCATCGGCTGGATATCCAGCCGCCTGATTGAGCGCGCACACGCAACGGCCGAGGGCGCGCAGACTATCTTTTTGTTCGCCGTGGCGATCGTCGCCTACGCACTGCCGAGCTACCTGGGCGGCAACGGCTTTTTGGCCGTATACCTGGCAGGCATTGTGCTGGGCGCGAGCGACATCACCGGCAAGGTCGAGATGGCGCACTTCTTTGACACCCTTACCGAGATGGCCGAGATGACGATCTTCTTCTTGCTCGGCCTGCTCGTCACGCCCGCGCGCCTGCCGCAAATGCTGCTACCCGGCCTGGCGCTCATGGCGTTTATGCTCTTTGCGAGCCGCCCCATCGCCGTCGGTCTGCTGCTGGCGCCCTTTAAGACGAGCCCTCGCCAGGTTGCGCTCGTAAGCTGGGCGGGCTTGCGCGGCGCGGCTTCGGTCGTCTTTAGCCTCTTTGCTGTGGTGGCCGGCGTTCCCGGCGGACACGACCTATTTGACCTGGTATTTGTGATTGCCGTATCGAGCATTGTGGTGCAGGGTTCGCTACTGCCGGCGGTGGCGAAGAAACTCGATATGATCGATGCGGCCGGCGACGTGCGCCGCACCTTTAACGACTACCGCGACGAGGACGGCATGTCGTTTGTAAAGCTCAAGGTGGGCGCTGGCCATCCGTTTGCCGGGCGCTCGCTCGCCGATATTGGCAGCGCGACGGACATGCTCGTGGTCTTGGTGCTGCGCGACGGGGCGCACCCGGTACTGCCCAACGGCGATACCGTCATCGAGGAAGGCGACCTTCTGGTGATGGCAGCCCCAACGTTCGAAGAGCGTGCCGAGGTTACGCTGCGCGAGGTCACCGTGACGCCCCACGGTCGCCTGGCCGGTCAGCGCCTGCGCGACGTGCCGCAGGGCAAGCACCCGTTCATCGTCGTGATGCTCAAGCGCGAAGGCCAAACGATCATCCCCGACGGCAACACCCTCATATACGCCGGCGATGAAGCCGTCATCGCCACCCTGGCGTCATAGGGGCCAGAGGCAGTAATATGGCAAAGGGCAGCCCCTTTTTCATATTCCCATACCCGCAGGTAGATTGACGAACATGTGTTTGGTCATTATAATTTCTACTTGAATAGACTCCTCGTCTCGTGGTATAAAAGGGTTGCGTTCCTTTATGGAGGGCAGTCAAGGGCCGGGGGATCCCCCCGGCATTTTTGTTTTTAGGGAGACTGCATCATGAGGGAGCTTTCCGTCTTCGTCGACGAATCCGGCAACTACGGAGGGCAAAGCGCTAAGTACTATCTCGTTACGCTTGTTTTCCATGACCAGTCAGCTTCAGTTGCTGAGATTATTTATCGCTACGAACACGCGCTTAGATCGCGTGGGCTT
>URZR01000129.1 GCA_900552425.1 uncultured Collinsella sp.
ACCGCTCGCTGACGTTTGCTCAACCTGCGGCGCTTTGCTGGCGCGGCCCTACCTGTGGACTCTCGCTGACCATTATTCGACCAGAGGGGTCTAGCGCTATTTAAGCGTTGCTAGATAGTTTCTTGCATTTTCGGCGCTCATTGCTGCGACGGGCGCATGCGAACAGAGCTTAACATCGTTGGTGACCAGAAGGTCTGTCTTTGCGCGCATCGCTGCCGCAATGATTAAATCGTCTTCGTAATCGCTATGGAGCTCACGCTGCCTGCTCGCCATCCATATATCGCTCAGGTCACAGGGCACTGGCGTGGCAAGCTGCGACAGCACGCTAAGACAATCCCATGCAAGCGAAGTCGCTGCCGTAGCGGCATACTGGGAAAGCGAACCGTGCTCTCGCCGATACCATGCCTTATGTTCGCTTGAAATCAAATAGAACAGGTCTTTGGACGATGTCGCCGCATACAGTAACTCCACCTGCGCCATGCATGCATCGCGTAAAAACTCAATCGCCACCGAACGACCACGTCGTGAGGGAATGAAGTAATCGAGCCACACGTTGGCGTCAACCAAGATGCGCTTTGGAGCCTCACTCATAGAGCCAGCTCATCTCCTCGCCATAGCGATCCGCATAGGCATTACGTTTGAGCTCTTCGTCGTCCGATGGCTGAGCCTTGACCATATCGATTCCCGACTCACGGCAAGCGGCAGCGAACAGCTTCGACCCCTGATCCATGAGCTCGAGCTTACGTTTGGCGGCCTTTTCGCGCTCGCGCTGTTCCGCCCGGGCACGACTGGGCAGCAGGATATCCTCGAGCGCACCGGGGCGATCGGCCAGCGACGCTGCAAGCTGCCAGAGCGCTCGCACCGCTTGGCTCGGCGTTATACCGGCCCTGGAGAGAGCGGCGTCCCCGCTCCTTTTAAGATCGGCATCGAGACGCACGTTGATCTGAGCGGCTGTTGTGGTCATGACCCCTCCTTAATACTTCAAAACTATCATAAAACTCTATGGTAGATACGTAAAGCATGTATAGCATTTATAAGCATTAGCCGTACTCTGTACACAAAAAGCCGCCGAGGCACACTGGACCTCGGCGGCTACGTATCACAGATCTAGTTCGGTTTCACCCTTTGCATTTGCCCAGATAAAACCTGCCAAAATTAACATCCCTTTTTGGCAGGTTTTAGAGCTCCACACTTTCGGCGCCGTTGATGGTTAGGTCGCGCTCGTAGAAGGCGGTGAGGGCACGGATAGCGTACATCACGTCGCGCACGCCGCCGGTCTCGTAGCTCGAGTGCATGGCCAATTGCGGCAGGCCCACGTCCACGGCATGCATGCTCGCCTGCATATTGGACAGATTGCCGAGCGTGGAGCCGCCGGCCATATCGCTCTTGTTGGCGAAGGCCTGCGTGGGTACGTCGGCGTCATCGCAGATGGCCTGGAACACCGCGCGGCTAAAGGCATCGGTACAGTAGTGCTGGTTGGCGGCTTCCTTGATGACGATGCCGCCGTTGAGCGCCACCTGATTGCGGGCGTCGCACTTCTCGGCGTGGTTGGGATGCACGGCATGTGCATTGTCGCAGCTCACGAGCATCGAGGCGGCAAGTGCGCGATGATACGACTCGTCATCGAAGCCCAGTGATCCGTTGATGCGGCGCAGCGCATCGGCCAAGAACGTCGACATGGCGCCCTGCTTGGTCTCGGAGCCAACCTCCTCGTTATCAAAGCAGCAGAAGACCGAAACGTCGTGCGCGTTCTCGGCACCCAAAAATGCCTGCAGCGAGGTGTAGGCGCAGGCCAGGTCGTCGAGCTTGGGCGTCGAGATAAACTCGTCAGCCCAGCCCCAAATGCGTGCATCCTGACGATTGACCAGGAACAGATCGCGACCCAGAATCTGCTCGGGCTCAACGTCCAGTTCGTCAGCGATCAGGGCGTCAAAATCTCCCTGCTTAAGGTCACCGGCGCTGATGAGCGGGCACAGGTCGACGGCGCGATTGGGAGCAAAGCCCTCGTTAACGCCGCGGTTCATATGGATGGCAAGGCTCGGAATGATAGCAACCTCGCGCTCGGTGGCAAGCAAGCGGCTCTCAATACGGTCGCCCTCGCGCACCAGCACGCGGCCCGCGAGCGCCAGCGGACGATCGAACCAGGTGTAGTCAATCATGCCGCCGTAGGCCTCGGTGTTCAGACGCAGCGTCTCGCCCGCGCCGTCGAGTTCGGGCACGGCCTTGACCTTAAACGTCGGAGAATCGCTGTGCGACGCCGTGAGCTGAAAATGATAGTCACCGGCAACGCCGTCCTCGCCCCACGTCGCGGCCAGGTCCTCGCCCACCTTAAAGGCAACAACGCTCGAAGTGTTTCGCTGCGTGTAATAACGCCCGCCCGGCTCGATGTCCCACGCCGCGTTCTCGGGCAGGTAGGTAAAGCCCGCCTCGTCGAGCTCGGCCATAATGGTCGCCGCCGTATGGAACATGCTGGGGCATGCCTCGATAAAGTCGATAAGGTCGTTGGCAGCCTCGATATCGTCGGCCGTCACGTGCGCGCGCTCGGGCGCTTCCTGATCCGTCATGTTCTCCCCTTTCGCTGGGCTGATGATTCCCTCCAGCATACCCCGCCACGCCAGCGACGCACTCTTCATTCCGTGCTTAATTCCGCGCCGCTCACCAAGTTGAGCCATCATGCCCGCGCTCCTTTTGCGACAATTGCGCTAACAGGACGAGAGGAGCCGTCATGAACGTCATGAAGCCACGTAACATTGCCATCGTCTGCGGTGTCGCGGGAGCCGCCGTCGGCCTTGCCGCTGCCACCGGCATCGTTTACCGCAAGCAAATCAAGTCCGTCGCGTCACTCAAACGCTTGACCGGCTACGCGGATGGCTATGACCTGTACGCAATCGACATCGCCTACGACTACGATCTTGATCGCATCATCGCCGCTGGCGTGCGCGACGACCAGGCCTACATCGATGCCGTGGTGGCGCAGGTGCTGCCCGGTGTGCCGGCACATGTCCAGGCGCCCCAGTTTGCCTGCAGCGCTTTTGTCGCCGTAGATGCCGAAGGCCGCGTGCGCACCGGTCGCAATTACGACTTTAAGGACGACACCTCGGCGCTGCTGGTGCGCAATTACCCACGCGGCGGCTATGCCTCCATCGGGTTTGCCGCCCTTAACAACCTGGGCGATAACACTCCGCTTGACTCCGTCGCCGGACGCGCCGCGGCGTTGATGGGCCCGTTTGCCCAGCTCGACGGTGTTAACGAATGCGGCGTGTCCGTTGCCGTACTCACCCTGGATTCCAAGCCCTGTGACCAGGACACGCAACGCCCCGTCATCAACACCTCGCTCGCCATCCGTCTGGTGCTCGACCGCGCGGCTACCACGCAAGAGGCCGTCGACCTGCTTTCTGCCTACGACATGCACGCCATGGCAGGACGCGATTACCACTTCTTTATCAACGACGCCGCCGGTGACGCGCGGGTGGTGGAGTGGGATCCGCGCGATCCGGACCGCGCTTTCAAAGCGACTCCTGTACGCCAGGTTACGAACTTCTACGCCTGCTATGACGACGAAGTGCTGCCCAACCAAAAGAATGGCGAGCTGGGCCATGGTAAAGAGCGCGCCGCCGCAATCGCCGATGTCCTTGACGCCCATGTCGGTGCCCAAGACGAGGCAGTCGCTTGGAAGGCCCTACGCGCTGCAGCGCAAGAGCCCAATCCGGAAGACATCACCAGCAACACGCAGTGGTCGGTCGTCTTTGACAACACCGAGCCCGCTGCCGCCATCACGCTGCGCCGCCACTGGGGCGACATCGATGCCTTCGCACTGTAAGGAGCCAGGCCCGTCGACCTTACGCTCGCCTGGCGTTGTTTACATTTCTATACGCTTGAGCTAACACGTTTTACCCCCGTATCAACAGTGTGCGGGGGTAAACTTATGCGCATGTTATAACTTGCCCGGAAGGATTCATCATGCTCAGGATCGGTCTTCTTACCAGTGGCGGCGACTGCCAGGCGCTCAACGCCACCATGCGCGGCATTGTCAAAACGCTTATGACCAATAGCAAAGAGCCTATCGAGATCTACGGTTTTGAGGACGGCTACCAGGGCCTTATCTACAGCAGGTTCCGCGTCATGTCGCCCGCCGATTTTAGCGGCATCCTCACCCGCGGCGGCACCATCCTGGGCACGAGCCGTACGCCGTTCAAGCGCCTGGATGTTCCCGAGGCCGATGGCGTCGAGAAGGTGCCCGCGATGGTCCACACCTATCACAAGCTGCAGCTCGACTGCCTGTTTATGCTGGGCGGCAACGGCTCCACCAAGACCGCCAACCGCCTGCGCGAAGAGGGCCTCAACGTTATCGCCCTGCCCAAGACCATCGATAACGACACCTGGGGCACCGAGTTGACGTTTGGCTTTACGAGCGCCATCGACGTCGCCACCAAGTGCATCGACGACATCCACACCACTGCCTCGAGCCACGGGCGCGTGTTCGTCATCGAAATCATGGGACACAAGGTCGGATGGATTCCGCTGTACGCCGGCGTCGCGGGCGGCGCGGACGTCATCCTGATCCCCGAGATCCCCTACGACATGGATAACGTCATCAAGACCATCGAGCATCGCATGGAGACCGGCAGCCGCTTTACCATCGTAGCCGTCGCCGAGGGCGCTATCTCCAAGGAGGACGCGGCGCTGTCCAAGAAGGAGTACAAGAAGAAGCTCGCCGAGCGCACGAGCCCGTCGATCGTCTACGACATCGCCAAGGAGATCGAGGCCAAGACCGGTCGCGAGACCCGCGTCGCCATCCCCGGCCACACGCAGCGCGGCGGCCAACCCGACGCCCAGGACCGCATCTTTGCGACCCAGTGCGGTGTCGAGGCGGCGCTCGGCTGCCTACGCGGCGAGTTTGGCTACATGATTGCCCTGCGCGACGGCAAGATGTGCCATATGCCGCTCGAGGATGTCGCCGGCAAGCTCAAGTACGTCGACCCGCAAAGCGACCTGGTACGCGAGGCTCGCGCCTTGGGCATCAGCTTTGGCGATGAGTAGCACCCGTTTTTGGACGAGGATTCTCTGGACAAGTTTTTCCTGGACGAGAACCCACTAACGCAACGCAAGGGCCCCGCAGGTTGTCGTGGAATACCCATTCCTCAAGACAACCCGCGGGGCCCTTCTTGCTAGCGGTAGTCGCTAGGGATTGATAGCGTCAAACGACCTTCATTTCATTGGCTGCGCGTCGTTATAATGACTCCACATTCTCACAATCTTTACAGTTCCGATGTACTCAATTCCCTCTTTTACATGAGCTTCTCTTGCGACCTCATATACCAACCTATGCTGAAGATTGATTCTTCGCGAATATAATCCTGCAAGATTTCCTACAAGCGCTTTATATGAAGGAGGCTGACCAAAGGGGTCTTTTCTAACCACTTCAATTAAGTGCTTTGCCTTTGCGTCGA
>URZR01000130.1 GCA_900552425.1 uncultured Collinsella sp.
GTTCCGTCAACGCCACGTTGTCGCGCTAAATCAATTTGGTCGACTCCAGCTTTTCGATGATCCAGTCGTTGGCCTTGATGACCGGGCGGCGGAAGACGACGCCCAGGCCCAGCGACGGAATCAGATAGCTCGCCAAGATACCCAGCTCAACCCAGTACTCCATATGGTAGGCGCCAGCCATGGCGGCGTGCATGGCGTTGATGCCGTGGGTAAACGGCAGGAACGGGTAGATCGCCTGGAACACGGGGCCGGTCATCTCGATGGGGAACGTACCGCCTGAACCGCCGACCTGCATGACCAACAGCACGACAGCGAGCGCCTTGCCGATATCGCCAAACGAAACCGTGAGCGTGTAGACGATATTGGAGAACACGAGACTCGCGACCCAACCCGCCAGCACAAATTGCAGCGGGTTGTCGCACTGAATGCCAAAGAACAGGATGTCGCCCGCGCACACGAGTGTCGCCTGCAGCAGGGCCAGACCTCCAAAGAACAGGTAGCGGCCCAGGTAGATCTCGTGCAGGCGCACGGGGATCAGCTCGTTGATGAGCTCGTCGTCGACCGAGACCTTCATCATGGCCGCCAGTACGATCGAGCCGACCCAGAGCGACAGAATCGTATAGAACGGCGCCATGGCCGAACCGTAGTTGCGGATCGGATAGACCGGCTTGCGGTCGAGCGCAACGGGGCCGGAAAGCGACACGGCCAGGCCCTCGGGGTCGTTGCCGATCATCGTCTTGATCGTCGCCAGGTCACCCGACATCAGGGCGCCGTCGAGCTCGTCCTTGAACGCGCTGATCTTGTCCGACGCCTCGCCCAGCTGATCGGAAGCCTTGTTGACCAGCTTTGCGGCCTTGGAGAGACCCTTTGCCAGCGAACCGGATGCGTCGGTCAGGCCGGCAACAGCGCTATCCAGGTCGCCCGAGATGCCGTCGAGCGAATCCAGAACGCCCGAAATAGTTTTCTTGAGCTCCTTGGCCTTGACCGAGAACGTGGAATCGTAGTCGGACTTAGCGCCCGAGATGCCCGCCTTGGCATCGGCGATGGCCTGGTCGACCTCGGCACGCGTGCTGTTGACCTCTGCCATGCTGTCGGAAAGGGACTTTGCGGTTGCCCTCAGGTCGTTGGCATTGTTACGATACTCCGTCGCGATCCTGCCCAGCGATGTAGCCACAGACTTGAGGCTGTCCTGGAGCTTTTCGTCACTCACCTGATCGGCAAAGCTGCGGAGCTGGTCGGCCGTGTCGTCGATTTCCTTGGCGCGCGATTCGAGTGCCGACGCGGCTTCGTTGAGCTGGGTCACCGTAACGTTGACATGCTGGTTTGCGGCGTCGAAAGCCTTCGCGAGCTCGGCGGACACGTTGTCGAACGAGCCCGCACTTCCGTCAATCGCGGCGTTGATGGCGTCGTTGGCGGCCTTGAGTGCTTCCTTGGAATCACTAATGCCGCTCTCGGCGTGCTCCATCAACTGCTTGGTAGATTCATCGACCTTACCCGTCTGCTGGAGCATACCGCTCGCCGACGTCAACGAATCGGAGGTCGAGCTCAAAATGCCCGCCAGCGAAGTCGCGTTGGCTTGAACGTCCTGCAGGTCCTCGACCGAATCGCCCAGTGTCGAGGACAGGTTGGCGATAAAGCTGCTGACCTGATCGGTGCTCATGTAATCGAGCAGGCTGGACACGGTCTTAAGGCCGATGGTCGTGATGGTCTTGGTAAAGGTCTCATTCACCTGGCTCTGGACGGCGCTCGAACCCTTTTCGGTCACGATCTGGGCGATGGCGTTAGCCTTCTGGTTTTCGTAGAACTCGATGTCGGCGTGCTTCACGTTGGTCGAGAAAAGCGTCATCATGTCGGCGCTAAACGTCTTGGGGATAACGACGGCGGCATAGTATGTGCCCGACTTAACGCCCTCAATCGCCTTATCGCGGTCGTTGAGGACAACCCAGTCAAAGTTCTCGTTACCGCGCAGGGTCGCCGTCACGTTTTCGCCCACGTTGATCTCGACGGGAATCAGGTCGCTCTCGTAGCCCTCATCGGTGTTGACCACTGCAATCTTAAGGTTGCCGGTATTGCCGTACGGATCCCAGCTGCCGGCGATGTTAAACCACGCGTACAGGCACGGCACGATAATGAGGCCCATCACGACGACCATGCCGATCACGGAGCGAGACACGTTTTGGACATCACGCTTAAACAGGTGCAGGATGTTCTTCATTTATGCCTCACCTCCTTTAGAGTGCTTGCCAAGCAGGGTGGTATCTCCATCATTTGTAGCTGTGCTGTCGCTGCCCTGAGATTTACGATGCGCACCAATATGCGGCAGACGGCTCGTGGGCTGTTCGCTGTCCTTGGTGCCCCGCTCGCTGGCGTTGAGACCAAACATGCGACGGGCGGCAGGGATGGCAGCCGTGTGCTCGCGCATCTCGCGGCGAAGATCCTCATCCGAAAGCGCCGAGATGCGCATCTGGGTGTTGAGGCTTGCACGGATGTACTCGATGTTGATGAGCCAGCCGCAGATGGCAATGACCGAGATAATCCAGATAACGAGCAGGATGATCTTGCCGTTATTGTCGATATCGAGCACCGTCGAAAGCACAAAGAGCAGAACCTGCACGCCTACCACGGCGGCAAAACCGCCCTTGATGTAGTACGGGTAGCGATGCTCAAACGCCACGGCATGATCGAGCAGCTCGCGACGGTACGAATCCGAATCGAGCATGACGCGCATGGCCGTGCGCAGCGAATAGCGCTGGCGCGGTAGGTCGTTGGACTCGCAGATCATGAGGCCCGTCGTGGAAAGCTGCTTATCAAAGAGCAGGTTGAGGTTGAGCAGCAGCGGACGCAGCTGCAAGCCAATAAAGAGTGCGATGGCAAGGAACACGCCCAGGATGCACAGGTTGAACAGGTAGTTGAACGAATACATGCCACCGACGGTCTCGCGCAGCAGGTTGATGCCATAGGTGAAGGGCAGCAGCGGATGCAGCCATTGGAAGAAGCCGGGCATCATCTCGATGGGATACATGCCCGACGAGCCGGGGATCTGCACAATGACGAGGATGACGCCAATGGCTTTACCGATATGCTTAAACGTGGTGGACAGCGCATAGATGATGTTGACGTAGGTGAACGAAATAGCGATGCCGCCCAGTACAAAGAGCAGCGGATTGACGCACTGAACGCCAATGACCAGGTCGCCCACCGTAACGATAATGGCCTGGAACGCGCCCAGGATCACCAGCAGCAGCCAGCGGCCAAAGTAGCCCTGACGCGCCGTAAAGCCACCGATGCCCTCGCGGTCGACCTCGAGTTTATAGATAGCGATGAGCACATAGCCGCCTACCCACAGCGCCAGATTGGTGTAGAAGGGCGCGATGCCCGAGCCAAAGCTCTTGACCGGATAGATTGACTTGGACGTCAGCTCAACCGGAGATGCCATGAAATCTGCCACGTCATTGACGTCGACGTCCATGAGGTCGGCTAACTCGCCCATAGACTCAGAGGTCTGCAGCGCCGCAATGTCATTGGCGGCGGTCGCGAGCTTGTCCTGAACCTTGGCAAGGGAGGCGTCGGTTTGGGACAGCGTGGTCTTTGCCTGCTTGAGCGTGGCGTCGAGCTGCGCCAGCGTGCCGCGCGCGCTCGCTATCGTGGGGGTCATACCCGACACAATGCCGGTCAAATCGCCCGAAACGGCGGCAAAGGAGTCAAGCGCGCTCGAAGCCTTCGGAAGTGCGTTCTGACCCAGATCGGTCTGAGCCTGACCGAGGCTAGCCGTACCGGTCTGAATTGCCGCGTTGAGTGCGTTGCTCGCGTTCGAGATTGCCGTAGCGTCGTTTGCCATGGCGCTCGACTGTGCAGAAAGGCCATCCTTGATGCTCTGCAGCTTCTGGTTTTGCTCGCGAAGCGAATCGATGGTCGATACAATGCGCGCGTCAATTTCCTCGGAACCTGTCGACGTGTCATTAACGAGAATCTCCAAGTGCCCGATAACGGCCTTATTGTGATCGATCGTCGCCTGGAGAGACTCGAGCGAGTTGTCGATGCGGGTGGTCGTAGATGTGACCGTACCCGTTAGCTTGCCAATCGCAGCGTTCGCGGAGGCTGACGTCTTGGTGAGTGCAAGGCTACCTTCCGAGAGTGCCTTGGAGAGCGAGGTGATAGAGTTGCCCGCCGTGGCGCGAGCCTCGCCCAGCAGGTCGTTGCCCTGGGAGATTGCCTGCGTCAGCGACGGTGCCTGACCTTGCAAGCCGGCAAGCGCCGCATCAGCCGAGGCGATAGCGCCACTCGTCTTATCGATGGCGGCATTCATATCGCCAATCGAATCGCGCACCTCACCCAAGGTGTCGGATGCCTCGGACACCGAACTTGTCAGCGAGTCCTGAGTCTGGGTTGCCTTGTCCTTTAAATCGATGCCGGCATCCTTGGCGATGCCCGCTACGGTCTCGCCCACCGTGGAGACAAACTCCGAGTTGATCTGCTCCTCGATGGTGTTGGCACCGGTATCGGTGACCTTGGGCGCAATGGCGCTCTTCTTCTCATTGACGTAATAGGTGAGCTTCGGCTGATGGTAATTGCCATCGAGCATCGAGACAAGATTGTCGGAGAAGTTCTTGGGGATTACGATCGCAGCGTAGTATTCCCCGCTCTCGACACCCTCTTTGGCATCGGCAGCCGAGTCGACGAAGGTCCAGCCCAGCTGGTCGTTCTCCTTGAGTTGGTCGACCACCTTATCGCCCGCGTTGAGCTCGCCCACCAAGTCGTTTTGGGTGCCTTGATCGTTGTTGGCGATGGCGATTTTAATGCCCTGGGTATTTCCGTACGGATCCCAGTTGGCAACGATGTTGTACCAGGCATACAGCGAGGGAATGACGCACACGCCCAGGGTAACCACCAAGGCGACGGGGTTCACAAGCAGTCGCTTAATGTCGCGCTTGAATATCGCAAAGGAGACCTTTGCATCGGATAGTTTGCTGCCGAGACTCACGCTTGGACCATCCATCCTGTCGTTGAATCAAATCGTACTATCAACAACCATTGTACGTAGGCGCTTTAGCGTCTCGAAGCACAATGGTATTGAGTTTTGCGGGTAGCAATATACTACGAAGATTAGTTAACGTACAGTTGTACAGTATCTCAAATTTCAGCAGGTCACAAAACCACAACCCGCACAAATTAGCAATCCGAATAAATAGTCATTGGGGACGTTCTTAAACGGACTAGTCAAACAAGAACGTCCCCGATGACTACTTAGGGCCACGAAAGCGTCGCAGGTTGAGCATAAGTCAGCGAAAACGCCCCTAAGCGAGCAAGGTGACGTGAAAGAGGAGGGAAGCGTACTTTGGTACGCGACCGACGATTGAACGTCAGATTGCCGCTTAGGGGCGTTTGCAGCGTCGACCGGTCCGCCGTTCGTTAGAACGGCGGAACCAAGGGCGCAGCGTCGGCCC
>URZR01000131.1 GCA_900552425.1 uncultured Collinsella sp.
ACGGCATCCGGTACCCATGAGGAACTGCTGAAGACCTGCGACGAATACCGCTCCATCTACGAGTCGCAGACCAAGAACCAGGCCCAGCCTGAGGAACTGAAGTGAAAGGAGGAACGGAAATGACTAAGAACAACGCTGAAAAAACCATGCAGACCAAGCCGGGTAACAAGCCAGGCGCAAAACCGCCGATGCAGAAAGCCGCGCCGGGAACCACCAAGCGCATCTTCGGCTACATCTTCCAATACAAGTGGCATGTCGTGGCGATCGTACTGTGCATTCTGGTCGGCGCGGCCGCCCAAGCCGGATCCGCACTGTTCCTGCAGTCGCTGATCGACAACTACATCCTGCCGCTGGTCGGCGTGAAGAACCCCGACTGGAGCCCGCTGCTACGCGCCCTGACACTCATGGGCTGCCTGTACGCCGCCGGCACCTTCTGCAGCTGGCTATGGCAGTGGCTCATCGTCACCGTCGAACAAGGCACCCTGAAGAAGATCCGCGACGACATGTTCGCCCACCAGCAGACGCTGCCGATTCGCTACTTCGACACCAACGAGCACGGCGACATCATGAGCCGTTACACCAACGACACCGACACCCTGCGCCAGGCCATCAGCCAGTCCTTCCCGCAGATGTTCTCCTCCGCGATCTCCGCGCTCGCGGCCCTCGTCTCCATGCTGTGGCTGTCGGTGCCGGTCACGATCTTCGTACTCGTGTTCGCCGCGATCCTGTTCGTGGCCGTGCGCGCCATCGTCTCCCGCTCCGGCCGCTACTTCGTCAAGCAGCAGATGTGGATCGGCGACGTGAACGCCTTCGTCGAGGAATCCGTCAACGGTCAGAAGGTCATCAAGGTCTTCAACCATGAGGACGCCACCCAGAAGACCTTCGACGAGAAGAACGAGGAACTGTACAAGGCCTCCGCCGAAGCGAACACCTGGGGCAACGTGACCATGCCCGTCGTAGGCAACATGGGCTACATCCTCTACATTCTGCTCTCCATCGTCGGCGGATTCATGGCGCTCTCCGGCATGGGAAACTTCGGTCTCGCCGGCGCGGGCAAGCTCACCCTCGGCGCCCTCATCTCCCTGCTCACCCTGTCGCGCTCCTTCGTCAACCCGCTCGGCCAGGTCTCCATGCAGTTCAACATGGTGATGATGGCGCTCGCCGGCGCATCCCGCATCTTCCAGCTGATGGATGAGAAGCCCGAGGACGACGGCGGCTCCGTCACACTCGTCAACGTCGAGCTCGGCGAAGACGGCCGCACCATGACCGAAGTGGACCACGAAACCGGCCATTGGGCCTGGAAGCGTGAGGAAGGCGACGACGGCACCCGTTCCCTGAAGGCCGCGCAGTCGCTGAGCCCGAAGGCCGCGGAAGTGGCAAGGAAAGCGCGCGAGAACGCGATCACCTCGCCGGACGGGCGCCTGACCCTGCTGCAGGGCGACGTGCGTTTCACCGACGTGACCTTCGGCTACAACCCGGACAAGCCCGTGCTGCACGACATCACCTGGTTCGCCAAGCCCGGCCAGAAGGTCGCGCTCGTCGGCGCCACCGGTGCCGGCAAGACCACGGTGACCAACCTGATCAACCGCTTCTACGACATCCAGGAAGGCATGATCCTGTATGACGGCATCTCCGTCAAGGGCATCCGCAAGCCCGACCTGCGCAAGTCGCTCGGCATCGTGCTGCAGGACGTGAACCTGTTCACCGGCACCGTGATGGACAACATCCGCTACGGCAACCTGGACGCCACCGACGAGGAGTGCATCGCAGCGGCCAAGCTCGCGGGCGCAGACGACTTTATCACCCGCCTGCCCGACGGCTACGACACCATGCTTACCGGTAACGGTGCCCAGCTTTCGCAGGGCCAGCGCCAGCTGATTTCGATCGCACGCGCCGCCGTCGCCGATCCGCCGGCGATGATCCTGGACGAGGCCACGAGCTCCATCGACACCCGCACCGAGGCCATCGTACAGGCGGGCATGGACAAGCTCATGGAGGGCCGCACGACGTTTGTCATCGCACACCGCCTGTCCACCGTGCGCAACTCCGACGCGATCATCTGTCTGGATCACGGCCGCATCATCGAGCGCGGCAACCACGACGAGCTGATCGCCAAGCGCGGGTATTACTACCAGCTGTACACGGGAGCGTTTGAGCTGGAGTAGGAACGGTTACTGACGGAGGGTTCCCCGGGGCGTCGGGGTAATTCCTCCGTGCTCAAACATTCTCGCTTCGCTGCGAAACTGCGCGCGGAGGAAATACCCCGCCGCCCCGGGGCACCCTCCTGCGCGCAATCAGCCCGTTGTTTAAAACGGAATAAAGGTTAGTGAGGCCCTGGCCGTTTGGCCAGGGCCTCGTTTTGTGTAAGCTACTTGAGGAGTTGGGCCATGGCGTTGACAAATTTTTGTACTTGGAGGGTTGGCTCGAGCGGGTAGTGTAGAAAGACCGGCACCTCGCGGCCGCATAGAAACGGCACGCCCACAAAGGCCGGATGCACCCCCGACCATGCGCCGCAGGTGAGCACCGCGTCGCCCTTTTCCTCGGCCTCGTTAAAGAGCGCAAAGTCGAAGCTATCCACATCGATCACGTCCACGCCGCCGTCGGCCAACAGGTCGATACGCAGGCTGTCTATGGCGTCGTTGCCGTGACGGAGCACGCGCAGGCGCATGCCCTCCAGGTCGGCAACCGTGATGCGCGTCTTGCGCGCGAGCCGGCTCGTGCGCGGCACATCAATATAAAACGGCACGGTAACGATGCGGAGCTTTTGGCAGGCGTCGCCCCAGCGCGGGGTCGAAAAACTCGACTGCACCACATCCACCTCGCGCCCCAGACTGCGCATGACGGTCTCGCGCTCATCGTAAAGGTCCCCCACCGGCACAATCTCAAAACGCAAGCGCGGCTCCATGTCGTGCACCTGCGGCCACAGCGCGAGCGTGTGGCGCCCCGGGCACATCATCGACACGCCCAGGCGCACGGCGCCGCCATCGCCCGCCGCGCGTCGGGCGCGGCGCAGCGCATCATCGGACTGGCGCATGATCGAGCGCGCGTCGTCCACCAGCAGCGCCCCCGCCGGCGTCACCTTAACGCCCGAGTGCGACCGCTCGAACAGCGTGATGCCGAACTCGGCCTCGAAGCCCGAAACCTGCTTGACGAGTGCCGGCGTCGACACGCGCAGCTTTGCCGCGGCACGCGAGAAGCTTCCCAGCTCCGCGGCGGCCGATATGGCCTCAAGTCGTCGATCGTACACGTCAATCTCCCGTTTTCGCGCCTATGGCCACATGGTGCCACAGGGGGTTGTTTTCGCAGGTCATGCGCTCAATTGAGCATAAACTGCATCGCACGGTATAAACCTACGGTTAACGCTATTCTAACAAATATGCAATTCACCTGCGCGAATTCAAAGCATACGATAACCAGCGAAAACCACGTGAGTCGATTAATGGGAGCGGCCCACAGGGAGGCACAAGAAGGGAAGTTCCTATGAGCAATTGGCTTAAGCTCGAGGGCGACGTCTGCGCCGTGACCGGTGCGCTCGGCGGTATGGGCGTCGAGATTTGCCGCGAGTTCGCCCGCAACGGCGCCAACGTCGTCCTGCTCGACCTGGACGAGGAGAAGGTCAAGACCGCAGCCGCCGACCTCGCTGCCGAGTTTGGCATCCACGCCGAGGGCTACAAGATGAACGCCACCGACGAGGCCGAGGTTCAGGCCGCCGTCGACGCCACGATCGCCGACTTCGGTCGCGTCGACGTTCTCGTCAACACCGCCGGCGTCCTGCGCTTCGCAGCCATGGAAGACCTGCCGCTGAGCGACTGGAACGAGGTCCTCAACGTCAACCTTACCGGCTACTTCATCACCTCGCAGCGCTTTGGTCGCGAGATGATTAAGGCCGGTCAGGGTCGTCTGGTGCACATCTCGACCGTTGCCAGCCACTCCCCCGAGACGTTCTCGGGCGTGTACAGCTCCACCAAGGCGGGCGTCAACATGATGTCCAAGATGCTGGCTGCCGAGTGGGGCCCCTACGGCGTGCGCTCCAACTGCGTCGAGCCTTGCTTTGTCAAGACCCCCATGTCGGCAAGCTTTTACGCCGACCCCGAGGTCGAGAAGAGCCGCAGCCGCCTCATCGCCACGCGCCGCATCGGCGAGGTCAGCGATATCGCCAACGCCGTCATGTTCCTGGCGTCCAAGCGCTCGGACTTTACCACCGGCGACGCCATCAAGGTCGACGGCGGCTTCTCCAACATGATGGGCGATCTCACCGCCAAGCCCGGCGGCCGTCGAACCTTTGCCGACAACTACCTCAAGAACAAGGGCGTCGAGCTTTGGTCCGACGAGTCCGGCGTCGCAAAGCCGACTGACCAGTAAACCAGCCCGACAGGGAGGCTCGCGGTGATGCCCGCCCCTCCCCCGCATCGATTAGAAAGAGTCCCATGACTTCCACCAACTCCAACAAGGGTCGCGCCGTCGTGCTTTCCGCCGCGTGCGTCACCATGTTTTTCATCAGCTCCATCGCGCTGTATTCCGTCGTGAGCAAGAACCTGCTCGCCGTCTACCCCGAGTGGTCCAGTGCCCTGACCTGGGCTTTCCCGGTCTTTCAGACCATCATGGCCGTAACGGGCATCTTCGCCGGCCGCATCTCCGATAAGATCGGCCCGCGCAACGTCGTGATCGCCGCCGCCGTGTGCTACGGCCTGGGCTGGTTCATGTCCGGCACCGTTACCGAGCCGTGGCAGTTCTACCTGTGGTTCTCGCTCGTCGCCGCTGTCGGCAACGGCCTGGGCTACAACCCGGCACTCACCACGGGTCAGAAGTGGTTTATCGACAAGAAGGGCCTCGCCTCCGGCATTACGCTCGCCGCTTCGACCGCCGGCCCCGCCGTGCTGTCCCCGGTGCTCGCCTCGCTGCTCATCCCGAGCCTCGGCATCTTTGGCGCCCTCAAGGCGCTCGGCGTCATCTTCTTTGTGACGATCGCCGCCTCCGCCCTGTTCCTGAAGGCCCCCGAGGCCGGCTGGCTGCCCGAGGGCTTCGAGGCCCCCAAGGGCGGCGCACACGCCGGCACCTTCGGCGACCTCACCCCGGGCGAGATGGTCAAGACCCCGCGCTTCTGGGTCCTCATCGTCACCTTCGCCTTTGCTGCCACTGCAGGCACCCTGCTCGTGGGCAAGGTTGCCTCCATCGCCGCCGTCCAGCTCTTCGCCGACCCCACGAGCGCCGCGGCCGTCGCCCTCGGTGGCGTGGTGGTCTCCGTCAACACCTGCGCCAACCTGGTCGGCCGTCTGTCCTTTGGCCAGATCATCGACAAGCTCGGCGCCTACAAGTCGCTGCTCATCAGCCTTGTCGTCACCATCGTCGCGCTCGTCATCATGTCGAT
>URZR01000132.1 GCA_900552425.1 uncultured Collinsella sp.
CCTGCCGCTAGCAGCTCGTCATGCGTGCCGCGCTCGATAATCTGGCCGTCGCGCATCACCAGAATGCAGTCGGCGTTACGAATCGTGCTCAGGCGGTGCGCCACGACAAAGCTTGTGCGACCTGCCATGAGCTCGTCGAATGCCGCCTGCACCTGCAACTCGGTGCGCGTATCGATACTCGAGGTCGCCTCGTCCAGCAGCAAGATAGCCGGGTCGGTGAGCATGACGCGCGCGATGCACAGCAGTTGTTTTTGACCCTGGCTAAACGTGCCGCCGTCCTCGCCAATCACCGTATCGTAGCCACCTGGCAGCTGCACGATAAACTTGTGCGCGTGCGCGCGCTTGGCCGCCTCGATAACCTGCTCGCGCGTGGCATCGGGGCAACCGTAAGCGATGTTTTCCGCCACCGTGCCCTCGAACAGCCAAGTGTCCTGCAGCACCATGCCAAAGGCGCGGCGCAGGCTTGCACGCGTGTAATCACGCGAAGACCGGCCATCGACTATGATGCGTCCGGCATCGATATCGTAAAACCGCAGCAGCAAGTTGATGAGCGTCGTCTTGCCACAGCCCGTGGGGCCGACCAGGGCAAAGCGTATGCCGGGCTTGGCCTCGATGCAGATGTCCTGCAGCAGCTTGCGGTCGGGCACGTAGCTAAAGTCCACATGTTCAAAGGCGACCTCGCCCTTCGGGGCGGCAAGCTCTACAGCGTCCGACGCGTCGGGCTCCTGCTCGCGTGCATCGAGCAGCGCGAACATGCGGCGCGCCGAGGCGTACGCGGTCTGGATCTGCGTGATGACGTTCGTGACCTCGTTGAACGGCTTAGTGTACTGGTTGGCGTAGGACAGGAAGATCTGCACGCCGCCCACCGTGAGCGCCGCAGGCACGCCCGTGATCACGCCCACGCAGCCGATCACAGCGACCACGGCATAGATGATGTTGTTGATAAAGCGCGTGCCGGGGTTGGAGAGCGAGCCCATAAACTGCGCGCGCTCGCCCGCGGTGTAAAGCTCGGCATTGAGGGCATCGAAGCGCTGCTGAGCGTGCGTGCCGTAGGCGAAGGCGTCCACGAGCTTTTGCTCGCCCACATACTCCTCGATATGACCGCCCAGTTGACCCTGAATACGCTGCTGGGCCGTAAAGCTTTTATTGGAAAGCTTGGCGATGGCGCCGGCTGCAAAAATGGAAAGCGGCGTGACGAGTACCACCACAAGCGTCATGGTCAGGTTGATGGAAAGCATAAACGCGAGCGTGCCCACGATGGTAATAACACCGGTGAAGAGCTGCGTGAAGCCCTGCAGCAGACCGTCGCCCACCTGATCGACGTCGTTGACCACGCGGCTCATAAGGTCGCCGTGGGCGTGACTGTCGATAAAGCTGAGCGGCATACGGCTGAGCTTGTCGCTCGCCTCCACGCGCATGTCGCGCACCGTCTCGTAGGACAGACGGTTGACGCAGTAGCCCTGCAGCCACTGAAAGGCCGCAGCACCCATCACGACAATCGCGAGTTTGGTAACGAGCGGCAGCAGCGCATCGAAGTCCACCTGCCCGGTGGCGACGATCAGGTCGATGCCCTCACCAATGAGGATGGGCGTGTAGAGCTGCAGAATCACCGAGATGGCGGCGCTCACAAACGACGCCGTAAACGAGGCGCGGTGCGAGCGAACATAGCCCAGCAGGCGGCGGGTCACCGCACCGGCGGGATAGCGCTCGGGGTCGCCGGGCTGGCGCGGACCGTCTCCCAGGTCGTTGAGACTATCGTTGCCGGACACGTTGGCCGTCATCGTGGCGACCGAACCGGAAGAAGCATACGGGTTCATTTAGCAGCCCTCCTTTGCACAGACGAATGCGGGGGCGCACGCGGCGCCTGGGGCGGGCACGGGACTTGGAGCGGGCGCGGGCGCCGCACTCCCCTGCTGGCCCTCGAGCTCCTCGCGGCGAAGCTGCGACTGGCAAATCTCGCGATAGAGCTGGCAGGTCGCGTAGAGCTCGTCGTGCGTGCCCAGGCCCGCAACCGAGCCGTGATCGAGTACGCAGATCATGTCGGCGTCGCGCACGGTCGAGACGCGCTGGCTCACAATCACCGTGGTCAGCGGCAGCCCGCCCTCGGCGGCACCGCGCATGCTTCGTTCGCGAATGGCATGGCGAAGTGCCGCGTCGGTCTTAAAGTCGAGCGCCGAGGCGGAATCGTCCATGATCAATATCTGAGGCGAACCTACCAAGGCGCGCGCGATAGTCAGACGCTGACGTTGGCCACCGCTAAAGTTCTTGCCGCCCGCCTCGACCGGAGCATCTAAGCCCTGGGGCTTGTCGCGCACGAACTCGCTGGCCTGCGCCATATCGAGCGCCGCCCAGAGCTCCTCGTCGGTTGCTGCCTTGTCGCGCCAGGTCAGGTTGCTGCGGATTGTGCCGCTCACCAGCGAAGCGCGATGCGGAACGGTCGCGACCACACGGCGCAGCTGGTCGAGCGGCCAGGTGTGCACATCGGCGCCCATCACGCTCACGCGGCCGGTGCCCGCATCGTACAGGCGCGGGATGAGCGAGACGAGCGTGGACTTACCACTGCCCGTACCGCCAATAATGCCGAGCGTCTTGCCCAGCGGGAGCTCCAGGGTCACATCGTTGACGGCGTTGGCAGCGCCCGCGCCAAAAGAGAAGCTCGCATGGCTCAAGCTCAGCGCAGGAACTGGAGCGACATTGCCCGGCTTGAGCAGCGCGACCGGCTGGTTGCCCCCGTCGGTGATGCTCGGCTCGCAATTGAGCACCTCGTTGATACGCGACGCGCTGGCGCTCGCCTTGGTAAAGACCACGACCAGGTTGGCGACATACACGATGGAGGTCAGGGTCTGCGTCATGTAGTTCACAAACGCCATGACCTGACCCTGCGTGAGCTCGCCCACGTTGACCTGGATGCCGCCCACCCACAGGATGGCGCACACGCCCAGGTTCATCACAAGAAACGTGACGGGGTTGAGAATCGACGAGAGCTTACCCACCGCGATGGCAGTATTGGCCTGGTCATCGGCGGCCTGGGCAAAGCGCTCGCGCTCGTGGTCCTCGCGCACGAAGGCGCGAACCACGCGAGCGCCCGAAAGCCCCTCGCGGCAAATGAGCGCGATGCGGTCGAGCTTTGCCTGCAGCTGCTTGTAGTACGGAATGCAGCGCGCCATGACAAACCAAAACACCAGGCCGATGGCGGGCGTGCAAATCAAAAAGATCATGCCGAGCTTAAGGTCGATGACAAGGGCCGCGCACATGGAGCCCACCGCCAAGAAGGGCCAGCGGATGAGCATGCGCACGCCCAACGCCACGGCAAGCTGCACCTGGTTGACGTCGTTGGTGATGCGGGTGATAAGCGACGGCGTGCCAAAGCGGTCGAGTTCGGCATAGCTCAGTTTGTTGATGTGCTCGTAGAGCGCGCCGCGAATGTCGGTGCCCATGCCCTGCGAGGTCAGCGCCGCCATCTTTTGGCAGACGAGCGTAAACGAGATGCCGATCACAGCCATGGCGCCAAGTACCATGCCGTAGTGGATAACGGCGTTGACATCGTGTGCGCCAATACCCTTATCGATCATCTGGGCAATCACCAGCGGCGTAAGCAGGTCAAAGATCACTTCGATCAGCTTGCACGCAGGGCCAATCACCATATATCGGCGAAACTTACCACCAAAACGCCTGAGCAGCTCAATCATAAAAAGGCGCTCCCTATCATCATTCACACTCAATTCGAATCATGATAGTACGGTGAGCCCAAAAATTGCGTAAGCAGCTCGTCATTTCTAATGGGATTCGGTTTCCAGAGAAGCGGAGAGGCGCGCATGCCCGGCAAGTTACGGGTCGATCACTTGGTATACTTACATTAGTGCTACCAAGTTGAGCCGCCGACCCTTGAAATGAGGTACCGAGATGAACGACATTCTCGCAAGAAGAGCAAGACGAGCAACTGTGGGCATCGCCCTTTCCGCGGCGCTTGTCGCGGGAATCGCCCCCGTAACGGCGATCGCGGCAGAAACCAGTTCCCCCACCGGTGCAGTTGCCTTGCAGACGGAAGATGCGGCCGCCGCAAAAGACAAAGCGTATGCAGCCATGCAGGAAGCGCTCAAAAACCTCGATGCCGCAAAAGACGCCGCAAGTCCCGAGAAACTTGCGGAAATCGATGATGACATTGCCAGTTTTCAAGAGATCCACGACATGGTGGTGACGGAAGCCGCCAAACGGAGGGAACCCCTTCCCGCCATGCAAGCGAATGTCGATGCAGCCCAAGCCAAATACGATGAGGCCCACAACCGGACAAGCGGCCTTCAGGCAGAATTAGATAAGGTACTCAAGGAGCTCGGCGACGAAGCGCCCAGCGCAGCTGTTAAGGAGCATATTAAGCAGTTGCGCAGTGAGATCATGGCGGCAGAAAGGCGAGAAGAATCTTGTGAAGATGATCTTCACCGCTACCAACGCCGGCTCGAAAGCCAGGAAAAACAGGTTCAGTATTTCGAAAGTGAGGCAAAGGAAGCTAAAGCCCACATCGACGAGGACATAGCCAAGCGAAATGCGCTCCTTAGCGATTTGGAAAAGGCGCAAGCGGCCTATGACGACGCCTGCAAGGCATACGAAGAGGCAAAGGCCGCGGCGGACAAGGCCGCCTCGCCCGAGATAACGAAACCCGCCGAGACGACAAAACCCTCCAGCTCAGCGCAGCCGGCCGAAACGGCACAGCCCGCCAGCTCGCCCGCGACCGGCAAATACGCTCCATCGAGCTCCACCAAGCAAGCAAATGCAGACGGCAAGCTTGCGAATACGGGCGACACGACGCCTAGTGCAATCGTACTCGCAGGAATCGCCGCCGCAGGGTTCGGAATAACCGCCACAGCTACACGCCGCATCAAGAACTCAAAATAGCCGACAGAGCATTCTGCCTTCACCAATCCACAAGCCCAGAGACAAAAAGAGGCCCGTTTCCCCAACCCAGGGAAACGGGCCTCTTTACTTGAAAAAACAGATGGTAATGCCGCCGTCTCTTGAACCACGCAGCCATCAATGCCCAGACAACACTAGCAAGCCGCGTTCCTTAAGGGATAGATTTAATTAGGCTAACGCGCCTTTACGGGTGATTTTTGGACGAAGTGGTCCCGGTGCCGGCGGGCTGTTTGGTAGTCGAGCGATCCCGCAGGCAAAGCCGAGGACCAGCGAGACACCAAACAGC
>URZR01000133.1 GCA_900552425.1 uncultured Collinsella sp.
AGAATGGTGCCGAAGGTGGTGTGGCGGCAGTGATCGGACCAGTAGGTGTCGATCACGCGGATTTCGGTGATGGTGGGGTCGCGATTCTCATCGCGGAAGTACTGCTGGCAGAAGGCGATGTCCGCCTCGTCCATGGCAAGGCCGCGCTCGGAAATAAAGGCGGCAAGGCCGGCTTCGTCGAGCTCGCGGAAACCGTCGAGCACCTCGACGGGCTGGGGCTCGGGGGTCTCCATGTACAGCGTCTCGGGCAGGTCGAGCGAGGCGATGCGCGCCTCGACGGGGTTCACCACGTAGTGCTTGATGGCATCAATGGCGGCCTCGTCCAGAGCGCCCGAGATCATATAGACCTTGGCGGAGCGCACGGCGGGGCGCTCGCCCTGGCTGATGAGCTGCACGCACTCGCTGGCGGAGTCGGCGCGCTGGTCAAACTGGCCAGGCAGGAATTCGACGGCAAAGACGGCGCCATCGCTTGCGGGGAGCTCGTCGTAGGTCACATCGACCTGGGGCTCGCTAAAGACGGTCGGCACGCAGGACCGGAAAAGCTCCTTGTCGATGCCCTCGACGTCGTAGCGGTTGATAATCCTCAGGGCCTCGATGCCCTTGATGCCGAGAATTTCGGTCAGCTCGCCCTTGAGCTGCTGAGCCTCGACGTCGAACCCGGGTTTCTTCTCCACGTAGATACGAGAGACCATTGGTTCCTGCCTTCCTGATCGGTTGGGCGTACGGTACGGTATGCGGCAGCGGTCGGTTTGCGGGGTCTGCCCTGCGGTCGCCTTGAGCCACATGTTTGTAAACCTCACTATGATACGACAGCTCGCGGCGCGTTGAGGACGGCGAGGGTGCTACAGTGAAGCGCAAACAAGAGAAAGGCATCACATGGCATTCGTTTCGCTCGCCATCATCGCACTCGTGGCCTTTGCGAGTCCTTTTATCGCCTCGGCGATTCCCGGAAAACCCGTTCCCGAGACGGTCTTTTTGCTCGTGCTCGGCGCGGTACTGGGACCCCATATGCTCGGCGTCATCCATGTAGATGCTGAGGTCTCGCTTGTGTCCGAGCTGGGCCTGGCCTTTTTGTTCCTGCTTGCCGGCTTTGAGATCGACCCCAAGAGCATCACGGGCGTCGAGGGGCGCTACGGCTTGGCGACGTGGGTCGTCACGTTTGGTATCGCCTGGCTTGCCGTGCGCTTTACCCCGTGGTTCTCAGTCAGTCATTTCGACGGTATCGCCGTGACGCTTGCCCTCACTTCGACGGCGCTCGGTACGCTTGTGCCCATCATGCGCGAGCGCTCGCTCACCGGCACGCGCGTGGGCGACTCGATTCTCGCGTATGGCACTTGGGGCGAGCTCGGTCCCGTGCTCGCCATGTCGGTGCTGCTGTCTGCCCGCACTGGCATCCAAACGCTCGTAATCCTTGGCTTGTTTGCGGTGGTTTGCGTGTTGCTGGCCGTGGTCCCAAGCCGCTCCAAGCGCGTCGGCAGCCGCTTCTTTGCGTTTGTCGAGGAGCGCGCCGATACCACGTCGCAGACCTTCGTGCGCCTGACGGTGCTCATCCTGGTCACGCTCGTGGCGTTTTCCGCCATTTTTAGCCTCGATATCGTGTTGGGCGCTTTTGCCGCGGGCTTTGTCCTGCGCTATATCATCCCCGAGGGCAACCATACGCTCGAGCTTAACCTCGATGGCCTTGCCTATGGCTTTTTGATCCCGGTGTTCTTTACCGTGTCGGGTGCCAAGATCGACCTGACTGCTGTAGCATCGCGCCCCGGCTTGCTCGTGGGCTTTATCGTGGCGTTGCTGGTTATCCGCGCCGTGCCCATTCTTATTTCTATGAGCATTTGTCCTGCGACGCGCGATGTGTCGGCGTATGGCCGCATTACCGTGGCCCTGTACTGCACCACGGCGCTGCCGATCATCGTTGCCGTTACGAGCGTTGCCGTCAACGCGGGCGCGCTGTCGCAAGATATTGCGTCGGTCATGGTTGCCGCCGGTGCCATCACGGTGTTCTTGATGCCATTGCTCGCGCAGCTCTTCTACCGCGTGGTGGATGCCGCACCGGTCGCCGCCGTGGCAGAGGTTGCCGAGCATCCATCCGATGCGCTCGACATCTTGCGCGCCCACCACGACCTAGCGAGCTTGCTCGCGCGCGAGCACGAGCTGCTGACCTCGCATGGCCATGGTCGCGTATTCGAGGGCCTGCCTACGCTCGATACGATTGCCGAGCGTCTTTCCGCCGAGGCAGCGAGCGGCCACATCGATGCCCGCATCGTGGACGCGGCGCACCTGCTTGCCGATAAGACCTATGGAGACGAGGTCGACCCGTCCGAGCTGACTCCGCGTGAGCGCCGCCGCCTGGAGCGCGCCAAGCTCGCTGTGCGCGAATACCGCCGCCGCATGCTGGAGCTCTATGCGCGCGAAGAAGCCGAAGACGACGACGGTAAGTAGTCGATACTTTCTCGGGGAAGCCGCGTCCCGCTTTGAAGGCTCGGAACGGGATGTGGTTTCCGCAAGGAGGTCCTGGGGGAAACCGTGCCCCGTTCTGATCCGAAATACTGGGACATAGTTTCCCTTTCATAACAGGAGAAGGCGCGCTGTCTGTAGTTGATTCAGACGGCGCGCCTTTTTGGTTGAGCTATGTTGAAACTTGAAGCCAAAGCTTGTGGCTCCTTAGGAGCGGGCGGCTCCGTCGACGGGGAGCACGGCGCCCGTGACATAGGAGGACATGTCGCTCGCCAGGAAAACAAAGGCGTTGGCGACATCCTCGGGCTCGCCCATGCGACCCAGCGGAATGGTGGCGATGATGGGCTTGATGACCTCTTCGGGCAGGTTGGCGACCATGTCGGTCTTAGTCACGCCGGGGGCGACGGCGTTGACGCGGATGCCCATGGGAGCGAGCTCGCGCGAGAGCGACTGGACCATACCGTTGACGGCAAACTTGGACGTGGGGTAACCGACGCCGGAGGGCTGGCCGTACTTGGCGACCATCGAGCTTGTGGTAGTGATGGTGCCGCCGTGGCCGGCCTCGGTCATGATCTTGGCGGCAGCCTGGTGGCCATTAAAGACGGCGACGACGTTAAGGTCCATGACCTTTGCGAACTCCTCGGCCGTATAGTTAAGGAGCGGCGAGCGCTGGGAGATGCCGGCATTGTTGACGACCGTGTCGAGACCGCCCATGTCGGCTGCGGCCTGCGTAAAGGCCTCGGTTACGGCCTCGAGTGAGGTGAGGTTGCACGAACGCCCCCAGATCTTTGCCTCGGGATAGGCGGCGGCGAGCTTCTCAACGGCCGCGTCGGCGGTTTCCTGACGCGAACCAAAGACGGTGACGGCGGCGCCTTCCTCGATAAAACGGCAGGCGATGGCATAGCCGATACCGCGTGTGCCTCCGGTGATGATTGCTTTCTTACCCTCGAGCAACATGGTGCCTCCATTCTTCGGGGGTGGACATACGCAGCACAGCATAGCGGTGGTCGGAATCGGCCGCGTTTGCATATCGGTGAACGGTAGCCCGCGTTACCGATGAGCGGCTCGCGCAAATGTGCTTTGCCGTTGTGCTTAGGGCAGGTGACAAAAGGGCTCCCATCCCACATCGGACGGGAGCCCTCAAGGCGCGTATTGCTAGGCGAGCGTTGGGCTAGTTCGCCATGACGCCTTCGGTCCAAGCCTCAACGTCCTCGATGCGCAGGACGTTGGCGACCTCGGCCACGCAGCCGACGCTGGCAAGCTCGGCGGCGGCTGCGTGGACGTCCTTCTCGAGCGCGCGGTGCGTCAGGAAGATGACCGAGCAGGCATCGCTGACGCCCGATTTGCCGTCCTCGACCTGGTTGATGAGCGAGATCGAGATGTTGTGCTTGGCAAAGATGTCGACCGTCTCGGACAGGGCGCCCACGCGGTCGGCGACTTTCAGACGCACATAGTACTTGGTCTGGAGCTCGTCCATGGGCTTAAAGGTGAGGTTGTGGCCATAGGGCTCAATCTCGGGCAGCGGAGCCACGCCGCGGCTGATCTGCTCGGAGAGCGACAGGATATCGCCCACGACGGCGCTCGCGGTGGGGAAGGAGCCTGCGCCCGCGCCGTAGAACATGGTCTCGCCCACGGCGTCGCCTACCACGTAGACGGCGTTCATGGCGCCGTTGACCTTGGCGAGCATGTGGTCGGCGGGGATGAGCGTGGGATGCACGCGGACGTCGACGCCGGCGTCGGTGTTGCGGGCGATGCCCAGCAGCTTAATGGTGTAGCCGAGCTCGCGGGCCTGGGCGATGTCCTCGGCGCCGATGGTGCGGATACCCTGCTGGTACACATCATCGGTGGTAACGCGGGTGCCAAAGCCGATGGAGGCGAGGATGGCCGTCTTGCTGGCGGCATCGAAGCCGTCGACGTCGGCGGACGGGTCGGCCTCGGCATAGCCCTTGGCCTGCGCGTCGGCAAGTACGTCGGCGTAATCGGCGCCCTCGGCGTCCATGCGCGACAGGATGTAGTTGGTGGTGCCGTTGAGGATGCCGGCGATGGTCAGGATCTTGTTGCCCACCAGGTCGTGCTCAAGCGTGCTGACGATGGGGATGCCGCCGCCGCAGCTGGCCTCGCACTTAATCTGCACGCCGCACGCGCGCGCCTTCTCGGCGAGCGTCTCGACATGACGGCCCAGCAGGGCCTTGTTGGCGGTGACCACGTGCTTGCCCGCGGCGAACGCGGACTCGAAGATCTCGGTCGCGGGGTGCTCGCCGCCGATGAGCTCGATCACAATGTCTACGGCGGGGTCGCTGACCACGTCGTGCCAGTCTGTCGTGAACGCCTCGGTGCTGATGCCCAACTCCTCGGCGCGCGATTGCTCGAGCGCGCATGCGCGGACGATGCGCAGGTCGGCACCGTATGCGGCGACGTAGTCGTCATGGTGCTTCTGAATCAAGCGGACCACGCCGCCACCGACGGTGCCCAGGCCCACAATGCCAATTCCAACCGAGCGAGTTGCCTCGTTCATGCCAGGCTCCTTTCTTACGTGGTATACACCTCTTTTGGTAATCCCCTTTTCATTCTAGCGTGGTGAATGAGTCAGGACGCGAAACGGTCTTGTTACAATGCGCCCCGCGCGATCGCCCTGCTTTCCTGAACTGCAGATACCATAGGATAACTTTATTATAGAAAAGTGATTATATGGGCAAATGAATGTTTCCAATG
>URZR01000134.1 GCA_900552425.1 uncultured Collinsella sp.
CCGGCGGCGACGCCCATCAGGTTGCTCTCGGCGATACCCACGTCGAAGAAGCGGTCGGGGCAAGCGGCCTTAAACTTACCGGTCTGCGTGGCGGCGGCCAGGTCGGCGTCGAGGACCACAAAGTCATCGTGCTCGTTGGCGAGCTCGACGAGGGCCTCGCCGTAGCTTACACGCGTGGCGATTTTCTTGACGTCTGCCATCCTAGAGCTCCTCTCCGGCGGCCGTGAGCTCTGCCATGGCCTGCTCAAACTGTTCATCGTTGGGGGCCTTACCATGCCAGCCCACCTGGTTCTCCATGAAGGAGACGCCCTTGCCCTTCGTGGTCTCGGCAATAATGGCGGTCGGCTGACCCTTGGCAGCGCGAGCCTCGGCAAAGGCGGCGCGGATCTGGTCGAAGTCGTTGCCGTCGGCAAGCTCCACCACGTGGAACTTAAAGGCGCGGAACTTGTCTGCCAGCGGCATGGGGTCGTTGACCTCCTCGACGGGACCATCGATCTGCAGGCCATTGTGGTCAACGATCACGCAGAGGTTATCGAGCTGTTGGTTGCCGGCAAACATGGCTGCCTCCCAGACCTGGCCCTCCTCGCTCTCGCCATCACCCAGCAGGGCATACGTGCGGTAAGTATCGCCCCAGTGCTTGGCGGCGAGCGCCATCCCGACGGCGGCGGAGATGCCCTGGCCGAGCGAGCCGGTGGACATGTCGACGCCCGGGGTGTCGTTCATGTTGGGGTGACCCTGCAGGTGGCTGCCGATATGGCGCAGCGTCTTGAGGTCCTCTTTGGGGAAGAACCCGCGCTCGGCGAGCACGGCGTACAGGCCCGGAGCGCAATGGCCCTTGGAGAGCACAAAACGGTCGCGATCGGCCTTGCGGGGATCGGACGGGTCGACGTTCATTTCCTCAAAGTACAGATAGGTCATGATGTCGGCAGCGCCGAGCGAACCGCCCGGATGGCCGGACTTGGCAGCGTGCACGCCGGTGACGATGCCCTTCCTTACCTCGTTGGCAACCTTTTTGAGCTCTTCGTCGCTCATTGTGCCTTCCTTTCATCCTCATTAGACAAGATGCGCACGGCACCGAAGGTAATCCCAACACAGCCGCAATGCACGTACGTCATTCATTATGCTGGAAACTGATGGCTTTACCAGAGTTTTTATCATTATTTGAACAATTGAGCAGGCAGAACCGCTGATGAAACGGTTTATCAATGTGAACGTCTTTTGGATGGAACGCGGTCGCCCCTACGCGCTAATGTCCTTGAATCCCTCGCCGAAGGCTTCCGTAACGTCAGCGACCGTCACAATGGCGTGAGGATCGCGCTCGCGCACGATCGTCTTGAGGGTATTGAGCTCTCGACGGCTCACGATGACCATGATCACCGGCTTCTCGGCACCCGAATACATGCCAGTCGCCTTAAACTTGGTACAACCACGACCCAGGCCATACATAATATCGGCAGCGATATCAGGGAACTTGTCCGAGATGATGAGTACCATACGGCGTTTGTTGCCACCATCGACCACGGCATCGATCACGTAGCCGTTAATGACCATCGAAAGGCCTGCATATAGTGCATTTTCGATTGAAAAGACCGGAGCCGACAGCGCGCATACGGCAACATCGATCGCCATGACGGTCGAGCCCACCGGCAGTGAGGTGTTACGCGAGATGATTTGGCCAATCGTGTCCGAGCCGCCGGTGTTGGCGCCGGCGCGCAACACCATGCCGTAACCGATGCCCGTAATAATGCCGCCCCACATGGCAGGGAGCATCAGGTCCGCATCCGCCAGAGGTGCTACAAACGGGGCGAACAGATCGGTAAAGAAGCCCAGCAGCACAAAGCCCGTCGCGGTCTGCACCACGTAGAACATGCCGCCCTCGCGCATAACGACCAACAACAGCAAGGCGTTCATCACGATCGTCTGAATACCAACGGGAAGCGATAGGCCGCGCGATGCACCGACCGCCTGGATAATGGTGGCAAGGCCCGTAACGCCACCGGCAGCAAGGCCGTTGGGAATCAAAAACAGGTCGGTCGCAATAGCGGCCAGAGCGCACCCCAACATAATCTGGGGCAGGTCGTGAAAGAAGTTCATCGAAAGAATGCGCTTGATGTCCAGACGATATGCCATGCTGCCTCCCTCAAAAAAGCGCACCCAAACGGATGCGCTTCGAACTTCTTGCTGTATTCGATTCTACCGATTCGCCGGACAAAAACCACCCCTGCGCAGGGTTTATTCTGGATACAAACCCGTCCAACCGTTGGGCTTAGCATCGGCTTGAAGCTGCCCGATGTTTTAGACCTCCGAGCCTTCTGCATCGGCGTTGCCGGTGGCCCAACGATGGTAGCCAATAACAAACGGGTCCAGGTCGCCATCGTCAAGAACGGCCTCGACATTGCTGGTCTCCACGCCCGTGCGTAGGTCCTTGACCATCTGGTACGGGTAGAGCACGTAGCTGCGAATCTGGTTGCCAAAACCAATCGTGGTCTTGGGTCCGCGGATCTCATCCAGGGCCTCGGCACGCTTCTCGAGCTCAATCTCGTACAGGCGAGCCTTGAGGATCTGCATGCACGCGGCCTTGTTCTGGATCTGGCTGCGCTCGTTTTGGCAGGTGACCACAATGCCGCTGGGAAAATGCGTCACGCGCACGGCGGAGTCAGTGGTGTTGACGCCCTGACCGCCCGGGCCGCTCGCGTGGTACACGTCCACGCGGATGTCGTCGGGACTGATCTCGATGTCGATATCATCGGGTAGCACGGGGATGACCTCGACGCCGGCAAACGTGGTCTGGCGGCGCTTCTTGTCGTCGGTGGGGCTAATGCGAACCAAGCGGTGGACGCCGGCCTCGGCGCGCAGCATGCCAAATGCGTCCTTGCCCTCGACGGTAAAGGTCGCGCGGTCGATGCCGATCACCTCCGCAGCGGGGCAATCGTTGATGGTGACCTTCCAACCGCGGCGAGCACAGTACTTCATGTACATCTTGAACAGCATGAAGGTCCAGTCCTGGGCCTCCAGGCCACCCTGTCCGGGCTTGATGGTCACAATCGCGTCGCCATGGTCGAACTCCCCGGTAAACCAGCTCGCAAGCTCAAGCTCGTCGATGGCGCGGGCCAGGCGTTCTGCCGTAGCGGCAGCCTCCTCGCGCAATGCGACGGCGTCGGGGTCATCCCCCATCTCCTCGGCAAGCTCCAGCGCAGCGCGGGCATCGGAAAGCTCGCCGCGCGCGGTGTCCACGGCAGCGATATCTTCCTTGGTGCGCGCGATCTCCTCCATCGTGGCGCGAGCGGCATCGGCGTCGTCCCAAAAGCCCGGGGCGACGCTTTTGGCCTCGAGCTCCGTTACGCGGGTGCGCTTCTCGTCCAAATGGAGGTACGACTCAACCTCACCGAGCCGGTCCGCAAACGCGTCCAGCTCGGCGGGCGTTACCTCTAAAGCCTCAGCCATTAACGATTCCTGCCGTGGCAGTACTTGAACTTCTTACCGCTACCGCAAGGGCACGGGTCGTTGCGGCCCACGTTGACGTACGGATCGTCGCTCTCGGACTTGCGGTAGGTCGTCACCTTGCCACCGTTGTTGACGGCAGCCGGTCCGCCTTGGACAGCCGTGCGGGCCTGCACCTGCGCCTGCTTGCGCAGCACCGAGTCGCCGTTGTCACCATCGACCTCGGCAGGACCGGAGAAGTGCGCACCCTCGAGCGCGGGCTCCTCCTTGTGCTCCACGACACGCGGGGCAGCCTTGATCTCGATGCGCAGAACCGTGCGCAGGTAATCCTCGTACATGGTGTCGACGAGTATCTGGAACGCGCCGTAGGCCTCGGTCTTGTACTCGACCAGCGGGTCGCGCTGGCCAAAGCCGCGCAGGCCGATGCCGGTCTTGAGGTAGTCCATCTCCTGCAGGTAGTTCATCCAGCGGGTATCGATGACGCGCAGCATGACCTGGGTGTTGAGCTCGCGCATCAGGTCCTCGCCCAAGCGCTCGGCTTTCATGTTGTAGCACTTCTCTACGTAAGCCAGGACATCGGCAGCTAGGGCCTCATAATCCTCGTCGGGGAACTTCGGCGTATCGATGTGGCCGGTGAGCTCCACAACCCACTTGCGCAGGCCCTCCAGGTCGCGCTCGCCATCGTGACTGTCCTTGGTGCAGAACTCCTGAACGCAGCGGTACACGGTGTCGTGCATGACCTCGGTGATGTGGTCGGTCAGATCCTTGCCGTCCAGAATCTTATTGCGCTCGGCGTAGATGACCTGGCGTTGCTTGTTCATGACGTCGTCGTACTCAAGGACGCTCTTACGCATGGAGAAGTTGATGCTCTCGACCTTGTGCTGGGCGCTCTCGACAGCCTTGGAGATGATCTTGTGCTGGATGGGCATATCGTCGCCCATGTCAGCCGTGACCATCATCTTGGAGACGCGGTCCATCTTGTCGCCGCCGAACAGGCGCATGAGGTCGTCCTCGAGCGACAGGTAGAACTGGGTCTCGCCCGGATCGCCCTGACGGCCGGAACGGCCGCGCAGCTGGTTGTCGATACGGCGGGATTCATGACGCTCGGTACCAATGACCTTTAAGCCGCCTGCTGCCTTTGCCTCATCATCCAGCTTGATATCGGTACCACGGCCTGCCATGTTGGTTGCGATAGTTACGGCTCCATGAATACCTGCATCTGCTACGATCTCAGCCTCCAGCTCATGGAACTTCGCGTTCAGGACCTTATGCTGGATGCCGCGTTTGTTCAGCATCTTGCTTAAAAGCTCGGAAGTCTCAATGGTAATGGTGCCAACCAGCACCGGCTGTCCCTTCTCATGAGAAGCTACAACATCGTTGACAACAGCCTCAAATTTTTCTTTTTTCGTCTTGTATACGGCATCCTCATGATCGATACGCGCTACCGGACGGTTGGTCGGGATTGCGATCGCGTCCATGCCATAAGTGTTTCGGAACTCTTTCTCCTCAGTCAGCGCAGTACCTGTCATACCGGATTTTTTGCGGAATTTGTTGAAGAAGTTCTGGAAGGTGATGGTTGCCAGAGTCTTGCTCTCACGACGCACATTCACATGCTCCTTCGCCTCAATTGCCTGATGCAGGCCATCTGAGTAACGGCGGCCCGGCATGATACGTCCGGTAAATTCATCGACGATCAGTACCTCATCATCTTTTA
>URZR01000135.1 GCA_900552425.1 uncultured Collinsella sp.
GGAGACGGAGATCGTAATGCCGCGCTCGCGCTCGATCGCGTTAGTGTCCAGGTACGAATCGCCATCGTCCACGCGGCCGCGCTTGCGAATGCGACCTGCGTTGAACAGCATGGCCTCGGCCAGCGTGGTCTTGCCGGCATCGACATGCGCCAAGATTCCAACGACCGCTTGCTTCGACATGGCTCTCCTCTTATTACAAGCCCATCGCACGCGGCAACGGGCATCCTCGTTCCACACTGGATGATACAATTTACGGGCCGGCGGGCGAAGCGGGCCCTATCCCCCGACCGAGCTCATCGCCCTGCGTTGCCGCGCGGCGATTTTCGTAGGTTCGCGCCTTGCGAAAGCCGGCACCTCCCCTTTTTGTCCGCCCGGACTCATCTGGGCGGTAACAACGCGAGCCCCACAACGACGCGTTTTAACAAAAACGGCCCCACTCGAGGCCATTTTTTATTTGAGCTGGGTGATGATACGTGCCTTGGCTCCTACGCCTCGCGCAGCCAATCAAACGCGACGCGCGGCGTACCGTCCGACACATATACGATACCGGCGCGCTTAAACCCGGCCTTGGCGATGGCGCCCTGCATGGGCAAGTTGTCCTCGTGCGTGTCGATACGCAGATGGTCGGCGCGTTCCTTGGCAAAGGCAAACATCGCAGCCGCGATACCGTGCACGGTGCCGTCGGACGCCACTCGGTGCAGTACGGCATACGGAGTGTCGCTACGCCATTGCCCGTCCTCAATGACGTCATAGCACTCGTCCGGCCCCGGCAAAAGGGCAAACGTCGCCACCACGCGACCGTCGACTTCGCACACGTAACTGCCATCAGCGGCAATATCGGCAGCCAGCTGCTCGGCCGAAGGCGTGCCCTCGGGCCACTGCGTGGCGTTGCCATGTGCGCGCATAAAGGCGCGGGCGACGTCATAGATGGCCATAACGGCGGGAATGTCGGTATCGAGGGTTTTTCTGATCATCACGCGGCGACCTCACGTTTATTGGTATCACTTTGATTGAGCAATGATACCAACGTTTGGAGAGGGGCGCGAAGCAGATGGGAAGCAAAAAGCGAGCCGCCTGGTCAAAGGCCAAAAGCGAGTTTTTGGGCGCTGCCACCGGCGGCGATATGAGCGACCTGTTTGCGCGCGAGGACGAGCGCCGCGACGCCCTGGACGCCGAGCGCGATGAGGCCTGGCGCTACAAGTCGTGCGAGCGCAAAAACCGGTACGACACACGCGCCGAGGCCGAGGCCGTTATGGCCGACTGCGAAAACCGCGGGCGGCGTGGTTTGGCCTGCTACAAATGCGAATACTGCGGCGGATGGCACCTGACGTCGCACCCTTGGAGATAGGCGCCGCATCGGCGCGACGCTCACGCAGCGGCACGGCACCGACACATCGCCGACCATCGCACGCAAACTACGGGCGCGGCGGCACCAAAACATCGTAGCGGACGGCCTTGCCCGCAAGCTGATAGCTCGGCTTAACGCCGGCAAGCAGCGGCCCCTTCACCGGTCGCTTGATAACGACCTTGCGCGGATGCACTGCGAGCGCAGCCTCGACCAACATCCCCTCATCGGCACATGGCTGCTCCAAATGGTGCAAGAGCTGGAACTTCTTTTTCACCGCCGCGCTCTTGGTGCGCTCGGGAAACATGGGGTCCAGATACACCACATCGGGGGCCGCGAGCTCACCGTGCTCGACCAGCTCAGCCGTATGGCGAAGGCCGGCAATGCTGTCCTCGCCCGCATGCAAGCGCATGCGTGCCACGGCGTCCGCAAGCGCCGGATCATCTGCCGCGCGATCCAAGGCGTCCTTGAGGAGCGCCGCGATTACGCAATCCTGTTCATACAGATCGACGGTAAAGCCCGCGGCCGCCAGCAGCAGCGAATCCTCGCCAAAGCCCGCCGTGGCATCAATCGCCCATGGGTTCTCGATGCCTTTCGTGCGCGCGGCCTTTACCAGCAGCTCTTGCTGCAGACGGCCCTGTTTGAGTCGTGGCAGCATGCGGCCAAAATCGGCGCGCAGCTCCATCGTGCCGTCGGTGAGCGTGAGGCCCTCGGACTTCCCGGTCAGCTCAAGCCCCGCGGCCCGAGCAACAGAAAAGGGATCGACGACACCCATGGGTACTCCTTAGCAAGCAAAGCGGATACGTGAGCGCCGCATGTGTCGGCACTCAATCGTCCGCTATTGTCCCACATGCGACATGGCCCACAGCATCCCAATGCAAAGCACCGCCATCAATCCCGTGCACACGGCAGCGATCACGGAATCGCTCATGCGCCTTCCCAACGACTGCGGCTCACACGCTTGCCCTGTTCCATACATCATGGCTCCTCCTTAGACCAACTCCTTGTTACATCCTCATCATCGCAGCGCCGCACTCGAGCTGCCATCGATTTGGCTTACGTCCAGCTTTCCTTTTTGAAAGGTTGAGGTGCGCAGGCACAAAGCGCTTTCGAACGCACGCATCGCCGCGTTGAACTACAATGTGCTTCACCATATGTGCAGCACAGGGGGTACGCCAGTTCGGCCGCACCCGTATCGAAAGGATCCAGCCATGAGCTACACTCGCAAGACACTCAAAGTCCTTGCCCTCATTTACTTTGTTTTGGGCATCGCCAGCCTCGTCATCGCCGGCGTCGGCATCGCCCGAGGCAGTCTCGATTCCACGTACGGGCCGAACGCCATGCTCGCCGCGGCCGTACTTGTCATCAAGGGTCTTGTCGATCTTGCCGCAGGTGTTGCGGGCATCAAGGGCGCCAACAAGCCTTCGCAGGTGGATGGCGCGTTTAAGCTCGGCATCGTCGCCGCAATCGCCACGATTGCGCAGGCCGTGCTCACGCTTCCCGCGTTTGGCGGCGACGCCATCAACTTTGGCGCCTTTGTCATCGTGGTGTACGACCTGTTCTTTGTTCAGCAGGCGCACGCCGTTAAGGCCGAGAACAAGGACCGCCTGTAAGCGCTCGCTTCTCTTAGCCTCTGCAGCCAAGCAACTAAAAAGGGCCGATCGCACATCTCCGCGGTCGGCCCTTTGCATTTGCCCAGATAAAACCTGCCAAAATAAACCTGTCCCTTTTTGGTAGGTTGTTAGCGGTGGCGGTACTCGGCGATGATGAAGTCGATATCGGTTTGAAGAGTGTCCAGGTTTGCCAGGCGCTCTTTGTCGGCAGGGCGTGTGCGGTAGTAGTACGGCGTCATCTGGAACACCGCCTCGATGTCGGCCTGCGTCTGGAGCGTAATGTTCGCAGACACCCGCTGCGTTTCCACCAACTCGAGCTCGGTTGTCTTCGGCAGCTTCTCGTCGTTAAGGTACGGCGTGTCGTAGAGCACCTCCTTGAGCCCAAAGAGATGACGGGCGCCCGGCACCACGGTGTAGAGCGAGCCCTCGGGCGCCAGCACGCGGGCAAACTCGCGCTCGTTAAAGGGGGCAAAGAGCTCGGTCACCATATCGAAGGTGCCATCGGCCACGGGGATGTCCTTCATGTTGGCCACGAAGTAGGTCGCATCGCCGCGCTTGGCGGCCAGACGCACCATCTCTTTGCCCAGGTCGAACCCATAAGCATCCACGCCCGGCACCGCACCCATGGCGCTGGTGTAGTAGCCCTCGCCACAGCAAATATCGAGCAAGGTCATGGGGCCGCCCGTAGACGCCGCACGCTCAGACGCCTGCTCGAGCACCAGCTCGACCATCGCATCGCGCAACGGCGCGTAGTAGCCGCGGTTCAAAAAGTCGCGACGACTGCGCGCCTGCGACTTGGGATCGCCCATGGAGTCGCCGCTCTTGGACGAGCGCAGCAGATACAGATAGCCCTCGCGCGCACGGTCAAACCGATGTCCGCCCGCGCATGCAGCACCGCGCTCATCGTCCACCAACGGCTCATGGCAAACGGGACACAACAACATGGCAACTCCTTAGCGCGAACAACACAACGCCCACCATTGTCGCACGCCTTCCCCACCTAGTCATAGAAGAGACAAGGAGTGTCCCCAGCTGCCGACAGAAAAGGAACGTCCCTAAGTGCCGGTTGGCTGCATTAGGAGTATCATCGTCTGCGCAAATAAGCACGAAAGAGCATATTAGAGATTGAGAGCGTATGGCAGACACCGCATCTAAGCACATTGACATGACCACCGGCTCGCTATGGCGCAATATTCCCCTGTTCGCCTTCCCCGTGGCCGCCACGAGCATCTTGGAGCAGCTGTCGAACCTCATCGCCACGGTCATCATCGGTAACTTCTCGGGCGACCAGGGAACCCTCGCCATGGCGGCGGTCGGCTCCAATGTTCCGCTTACCAGTCTTATGCTCAACCTTTTTATTGGCATGTCGCTTGGCTCCAACGTGGTCATCGCCAACGCTATCGGCCGCAACGATCAGAACATGGTCAAACGCGCCGTCCATACCTCGATTTTAATGGCGCTCGTGGGCTTTGTCGTCATCGCACTGGGCGAGATCTTTGCCGAGCCCATGCTCGCTGCGCTCAACGTGCCTGCCGAGACCATGCCGCTCGCTTCGCTCTACCTGCGCGTCTTTTTGCTCAGCATGCCCTCGATCTTGCTCTATAACTTTGAGGCCGCGATCTTCCGCTCCGTCGGCATCACCCGCATGCCGCTGCAGGCACTTGCCGTGTCCACCGTCCTCAACATTGGCCTGGACCTCATCTTTGTCCCCGTACTCCACTGGGGCGTCGCGGGCGTCGCCATCGCCACCGCCATCGCCTACACCGTCAGCGCCGCTACGCTCTTTATCCGTCTGCTCAAGACCGACTCCGTCGTCCGCGTCACCCCACGCGACTTAGGCTTAGACCCCGTCGCCCTCAGGCGCATCGTCAAGATCGGCCTGCCCGCCGGCATCCAGAGCGCCGTCTTTGCCGTCGCCAACATCATCATCCAGTCCGCCATCAACAGCTTGGGCACCGAGGTCATGGCGGCATCGAGCGCCGCCATGAGCCTGGAGTACGTGTGCTACAACCTGCTCAACAGCTTTAGCCAGGCTTGCACCACCTTTGTGGGGCAAAACCACGGTGCCCGCCAGATCGACCGTTGCACCAAGACCCTTAAGGTCTGCCTGGTCGAAGGTGGCATCGTCGCGCTCACTACCATCGTTATCATCGTCGGTCTGGGGCGCGAGATCCTAGCGCTGTTTAATAGCGACC
>URZR01000136.1 GCA_900552425.1 uncultured Collinsella sp.
CCGCCTGTGCGATTGCCGTCCGGGGGCTTCCGTTGTTCGCTTCGGGATTCGTTTTCTTTGCGGTGAACATCGTCTCGATCGGCTATATCCGCGTGTGCTCGATCTTCCCTGCCTACGCCTTTAGCATGTTCTACGAAAACATGTCCGGCTACCTGCGCGGCTTTGGTATCTCGCTCACGCCCGCCCTCATCACCATGATTTGCGTCTGCGGCATCCGCTTCTACTGGGTATTCTGCGTGTTCCCGCACTTCCGCACCTTTGCGAACATCATGATGGTCTACCCCATCAGCCTGGGCACCACGGCGTTCTTTATGGTCGCGGCGGTACTACTCTGCCACCCGGCACGCACCTATCGCGCCGCCCAAGCCAAAGCGACAGCCCGCTAAACACCGCACTCAACGCCATGCCAGTCATTAATTGACAATATGTGAGCTCATATAGTCGATAAAGTGCCTCGTGGCGATAGGCATGGTGTCCCAGCTGCGCCAGGCTGCCACTACGTCACGCGAGGGAGCGTGCACGATGGGACGCACGCGAATATCGGCCCTCATGCCCTCGACGGTACGGCGATACAGCATACTCACGCCTAGGCCCTCCTCCACCATCGCCATGATGGTGTAGTCGTCGGTCACCTCGCTCGTCACGTGCGGCGACAGCCCATGCGCCGCGAATGCATCGAGCACCAGGCTCTGTTCGCCCTCATCCAGCAGCACAAACGGCTCGGACGCTAGGTCGGCGAGTGTCACCTTTTCCTTTGCCGCCAGCGGATGCGCGGCCGGCAACAATGCTACCAACTCGTCATGATAGACCACGCGCTTCTCGAGCCCCGCGGTAAATCCGCGTGCCGTAAAGCAAAAGTCAACCACGCCATCGTGCACCCACTGGGCGTTGCGCGTGTAATCGCCCTGCTTGAGCGTAAAGTGAACGCCCGGGTGCAGGGCCCCAAAGTCGCGGATCACGCGCGGCAGCACGGTACGACTCACGTTGGTAAACGTCGCAATGCGAATGTCAGTCGACGAAAGCCCCAGCAACTCCTGACGCTTGCCCTCAAGCTCGGCCTCGGCAGTTACAATCTGGCGCAGATACGGCAGATACTGTTTGCCGTCGCGCGTCAGTGAGACGCCCTGCTTGCCACGCTCGATAATCGTGGTGCCCAGCTCGCGCTCGAGCGCCTTGACGGCCTGGCTCACCGCGCTTTGCGTATAGCCCAGCTCGTCGGCCGCGCCCTTCAGACTGCCGCAATCGACCACCATACATACAATCTGATATCGCGATGCCATCGTGCCTCCACATCGATGTAGCCGTAAAACGTTTTGCCAGCGCTTTTTCTAGCAACATTAGTATTTCTTAATCATACTGAAGATACATTCGCTTTACTACATCCACATCTGGGAGCAGAATCCTTTTTGCGAAACCGTTCTGTAACAAAAGGAGTCCCATGGATCGCAAAAAAGCAATCGCGCTCTCATTTTCCGTTCCCGTCGCATGGGGCTTTTCGTACCCCCTCATGAAGATCGGCATGGACAGCATGAACGCCACGAGCATCGTTGCGCTGCGCTGCATCATCGCCTTTGTGGCCTGCCTGCTGCTCTTCCACAAGCACGCGCTGCGCATCAACCGCGACCTTATGGTTCGCGCCGCCATCATCGGCGCCATCATGGCAACCGAGCTCACCTGCATGTGCTTGGGCTCCAGCCTTACCTCCGCCTCCACCGCCGGCTTTTTGCAGAGCCTGACGGTCGTGATCGTGCCGTTTGCCAACGCCGCCCTGCTGCGTCGCGCCCCCGAGCGCAAGGTACTCATCGGCACCGCCATCGTCACCTGCGGTATGCTGCTGCTCTCGGGCGCCGACTTTACCAGCCTGAATCCCGGTGCGATCATCATGCTGCTCTCGGCCTTTATCTATGCCGGCCACATTATCGTAGCCAAGCGCTTTGTCGAGGAAGTCGATCCGCTGGCTCTGGGCGTTTGGCAGCTGGGCTTCGGTGGCTTGTTCTCGGGCATCGCCGCATTCACCTTTGGCGGTTTCACGCTTCCCGGCACGCCGGGCGAGGTCGTGGTCGTCGTCGCACTCGCGCTCATCTGCTCTGCCTACGGCTTTATCACCCAAACGCTCGCGCAGCCCCACGTGCCCGCCGAGACCACCGGCTTTGCCTTCTCGCTCGAGCCGGTCTGCTCCGCTGTCTTCTCGTTCTTCCTGGTCGGCGAGGTCCTGAGCCCCATCGCCTTCTTTGGCGCCGCCCTCATCCTCACCGGCGTCATGGTGGCAACCGTCGAGCTCCCGCGTCTTCGTGCACACGGGCACGCTCACATGGCAGGAGCGCCCGAGCGCGTCTCGTAGACCCCACTCTTCATGCAGCCGCGGCATAAAGGCAACCGGTGCGCCTTTACAATAGATGCCAACAGAGCATCTGCCATAAAGGAGCCCCATGGACACCGCAACTCGCGACCGCAACATAACAACTTGGTTGGGCGATGCGCCACAGCCGGTACGTGACACGACGAACCAGCTGCTCGAGCGCATCGCCCTTTTGCGTGCCGAGCAGACTATCTACCCAGCACAAGACGACATCCTCAATGCCCTCGCCTATACGCCGGCCAACCAAGTCAAGGTTGTCATTTTGGGCCAAGATCCCTATCACGAACCCAACCAGGCCATGGGGTTATCGTTCTCGGTCCCCGCGACGCAAACCAAGTTGCCGCCGAGTCTGCGCAACATCTATAAGGAACTCAAAGCCGATCTGGACTGCCCCATTCCCGCCACGGGAGACCTAACCCCATGGGCACAACAGGGCGTCCTGCTCCTTAACACCACGCTCACCGTGCGCGAGCATGCCGCCAACTCGCACGCCAAACTGGGCTGGAGCGCGCTCACCGACTATGTTATCGAACGCTGCTGTCTGCTGCCCCAACCGGTCGTCTTTTTGGCATGGGGCCGCTTTGCCCAGCAGATGGTCGAAGGCAAGCTCGTCCCAACTGGTGCGGGCAAGGCAACCGGCAAGTTCTGCCTTGCCTCCACGCATCCCTCGCCGCTTTCGGCCAACCGCGCCACGGCAGAACTCCCCGCCTTTATGGGGTCGCGCCCCTTCTCCGCTGCCAATCGGCTACTCGAACAGCACGGCTCGACCCCCGTCAACTGGACTTGCCTCGGCTAAAAACCGATACATCAAAAACGCGCCCGACGGCTTTCCATCGGGCGCGTTTCCTATTCGGGCCAAATAAATTGTGTGCGGCCGGCCTCGCCGCCATCGATCAGCAGGCTCTGCCCGGTCATAAACCGGTTGGTCACGCCCACAAAGTAGATCCACTCGGCGATCTCTTGGGCGGTGGCCCAGCGTTTAAGCGGCGTGAGCTCCATAATCTGGTTCCACAGGTGTTCGTCTTCCATCACGCAACGGTTGAGCGGCGTGATAACGCCGCCCGGGTCCACACTGTTGGCGATGGCCTGCGGCGCCAAGCGGTTTGCAAGGTTCTTGGTGTAGGCGATAACGCCGCCCTTGCTGGCAGCATAGGCGGGAAACTCCGATCCCGTATGCCCGCTCGCCGACCCCACATTGACCACGGATGTAATAGCCGACGCCGGCTTGGCGGCAAGCCCCTCCCCCACAAAGGCGTAGCGCTCGGTCACGTTGATGGTGCCGCACAGGTTGGCGGCAATATCGTCGGCCGAGTCCTGCGTACCAGCAACATTCACGATCACCTGGGGTTCAAGCTCGCCTGGAAACGAGTCCGGCTCGCGGACATCGACGATCAGATGGCGATAGCGCTCGTGCTCGATCGCTGCCGGCAGCAAATCAAAGCCCACGACCTCGTGGCCCTCGTCCAAAAAGCGCTGCACGCACGCGGCTCCGATACCGCCCGAAGCGCCCGTGATCAAAACCCGCATATTTGCTCCTTAGGCGGTTGCGTGGCGCTCGAGATACTCGGCGCCCACATTCTCGCGCTCCCAGCCGCGCACGACCTTGTAGCCCACAGGGCTCAGGAAGACCTCGCACAGCAGCTCGGCAACAGCGCCGGTCAGCGAGCACATAAGGACCTGCACCCAGGTCCAACCAAAGAACGTGTGGCTCACCACAATGGCAAAGACCAAGTTGTCGATAAACTGGCCAACACCCGTGGACACATAAGAGCGGAAGGCAAAGCTCGCAAAGTTATTCTTTTTGAGCATACGGCCGAGCGACTGGTTGAGCGTGGAGTTAACCACGGCAGAAACGAGCATTGCCAGCGAAGATCCCAGCACCACGTACCAGGTGCCGCCAATGGTGGCGTTAAGGGCGGTGTTGACCTCGATCATACCCGTGTCGTAGTAGGCGCCCCACATGCCGGGCGTGAGCGAGCATGCCCAAAAGCACAGGCTCACAGCCAAGTTGACCAGCAGTGCGAGGATAGAGATTTTGATGGATGCCTTGGCGCCAAAGCGCTTGCAGATCATGTCCTGGCACAAAAACGAGACCCAGCTCACCACAAAGCCGCAATCGAGTGCCAGATACGGCAGGCTGATGAGCTCTTTGTTGGCCAGCAGGTTCATCATGATAACGCTCACGATAAACAGCGAAACCGTTGCCGCGGGAATGCTCCGCAACAGGACCTTGTAGTCCTCCATGACCTTCTTGATCATTATGTACTCCTTTGGTTTTAGGTTTAACGAGCAGGATATCGGACCCGAACTGCTCGGCCGCCACGGTCTTGAGGCGACGGTGGGTATGATAGCCGCTCACGCGGCGGCAGGCAAGCAAACGGCGCGGCGGCCCCACAGGATCACCGCGCCGGTGCGCTAAAACGTTACGTTGCCGAACTCCGACAGGACAAGGTCGGGGTTGTGGTCGGTAGCCCAGTCCACGTTCCACGGGCTCGTGAACAGCAGCAGTTTGCCGCCGCGCATGTCCTCGACGCGCAGGGTATCGCGCGTGAGCGAAAGGCCCGGGATATCGATGGTGTCGGGGTCGTTTTGGATCCAGCGGATGTCCGTATAGGGCAGCGGCTGGCGACGAACCTCAACACGGTACTCGGCCTTGAGGCGGCGCTCGAGCACCTCAAACTGCAGCACGCCGACCACGCCCACGATGAC
>URZR01000137.1 GCA_900552425.1 uncultured Collinsella sp.
CGTCTCGGCAATCTGGGGCCCGTCCCCTTTAGTATTTATAAATATGCAGGTCAGCGATGTGTTAACGATGCGCCAGCGGGTGCGCCGCCAGATAGACCTCGGTCAGTTGCGTACGATCGACATGCGTGTAGACCTGCGTGGTCGATATATCGGCATGTCCCAAGATCTCCTGCAGCACACGGAGGTCTGCGCCGCCCGCAAGCATATGGGTGGCAAAGGAGTGACGCAGCGTATGGGGATGGAGTCCCACCAGTCCCACCTGGTGCCCGTAGCGCTCACAGATGGCATGGATGCCCTGGCGCGACAGACGGCGGCCGTTCTTATTTAAAAAGACCGCCGAGGTCTCGGTTCCGCGGGAATGGGCCGCCAAGCGAGAACGCCCCTCAGTTACATAGAGCGTCAGAGCTCGCGCCGCGCTTCCCACCAGCGGGGACAGGCGTTCCTTTGAGCCCTTACCGCGAACGAGCACAAAGCCATCGTCGATATGGATATCGCCCACATCGAGCCCCACCAACTCGCTCACACGCAAACCGCATCCGTAGAGCACTTCCAAGATGGCATGGTCGCGCAAGCCCATCTCGCCCTCGGGGAAGTCTTGATCGAGCAGCGCCGAGACATCCTCCACCGATAGATACTCCGGCAAACGCTCAGCCTTTTTAGGCAGGCGCAACGCCGCCGTTGGATTTTGGGCCACAGCCCCATCGCGCACCAAAAAGGCATGCAGGCCCTTCACTGCCGCAAGCGCACGCTCCACCGAGGCATCGGAATAGCCCCCATCGCGACGGTCGGCGACAAAGCCCTCCACGACCTGACGGGTCACCTCTTCAAAAGACACAATACCCGCCCGCTCCAGATAGGCGCAGTACGTCGTCAGGTCACGACGATAGGCCGCAATCGTGTTGCGCGCCAAACCCCGCTCGACCGCGAGGTAATCGAGATACTCCCCCGCCGCCACGGCGAGCGACGAGGGAGTAGCTTCGGTATGTTCCTTATTCGCCGGCACCCTTAGTCCGTAGCGAGGTTCATGGGCGTCACCTGCAGGCGATCGACACCCTCGTGCTGACCGATCGAGGCACGCACGAACTCTCGGAACAGCGGCTGCGGGTTGGTCGGGCGGCTCTTGAACTCGGGGTGAGCCTGGGTTGCCACATACCACGGATGCACGTCGCGCGGCAGCTCGACCATCTCGACCAGGCGCTCGTCGGGCGACAAACCCGAGATAACCAAACCGGCGTCCTCGAGCTGGTCGCGGAAGGCGTTGTTGAACTCAAAGCGGTGACGGTGACGCTCGTAGACGAGTTCCTCGCCATATGCCTCGCGAGCAAGGGTATCGGCGGCGAGCTTGCACGGATAGGCGCCCAGGCGCATGGTGCCGCCCTTCTCGGTCACGTCCTCCTGCGAGCTCATCAGATCGATGACGCTATACGGACCGTCCGGATCAAACTCGGAGGAGCTGGCACCGGCAAGGCCAACGACATTGCGGGCGAACTCGCACACGGCGACCTGCATACCCAGGCAAATGCCCAGATACGGAATCTTGTGCTCACGGGCAAACTCGGCCGCGAGGATTTTGCCCTCCAGGGCGCGCTTGCCAAAGCCGCCGGGGACCAGGATGCCCGAGGCGTCGCCCAGAACCTCGGAGACATTCTGCTCGTCGAGGCTCTCGCCGTCGACCAGCTGGACGTCCACATGGCGATCGTAGAAGACGCCCGCATGGTGCAGGGCCTCGATAACCGACAGGTACGCATCGGGCAGCTGCGTGTACTTACCCACGACGGCGATCTTCACCTTGTCGGCGTGATGGTTGGCGTGATTCTGTTTGCGCAGGAACTCGTTCCACTCGCTCATGTCGCGCTCACGCGGATCCAGACCCAGGCGCTCGCAAATGCGCAGGTCAAAGTCCTGCTCGGCAAGCAGCTGCGGAACATCGTAAATGCTCGCGCAGTCCTCGTTGGTAAAGACGCAATCGGTGTCGACATCGCAGAAGCTTGCGATCTTTCCGCGGATAGCGTCATCGATATGGTGATCGGAGCGCAGCACGATAATGTCGGGTTGGATGCCAAAGCTGCGGAGCTCCTTGACAGAATGCTGCGTGGGCTTGGTCTTGACCTCGTGGGCGGCGGCGATATAGGGAACGAGCGACACATGGATGTAGCAGACGTTCTCGGGGCCGGCCTCCTTGCGGTACTGGCGGATGGCCTCAACAAACGGCTGCGACTCGATGTCGCCGATCGTGCCGCCCAGCTCGGTGATGACTACATCGGAGCCGGTCTGCTCCTCGATGCGACGGAACTTGTCCTTAATGGCATTGGTGACGTGAGGAATCACCTGCACGGTACCGCCCAAAAAGTCGCCGCGACGCTCGCGGGCGATTAGGCTTTTGTAGATGGCACCGGTCGTAAAGTTGGAATCGCGGGTCAGGTTCTCATCAATAAAGCGCTCGTAATGACCCAGGTCCAGGTCGGACTCGTAACCGTCCTCGGTTACAAAGACCTCACCATGCTGGAACGGGCTCATGGTACCGGGGTCGACGTTCAGATACGGGTCGGCCTTCTGCATCGTTACTTTGTAGCCACGCGACTTGAGCAGACGGCCCAGCGAGGCCGCGGTGATACCCTTGCCCAGGGACGAAACCACGCCACCGGTTACGAACACATGCTTGGTCATATTGAGTTACCTGCACTTCCCGTAGAAGTTGTTTATCCACATCTTACGGGTCTTCATTGTAATACTCGCGCCGCGGACCGTTCGCAATTTTTCTCGCATGCGATTGCATTTCTCAATCTTGAAACAAAACGCCGCCCAGTTTCCCAAGCGGCGTCGCTATGGCAAGGGTTACATGCTGCTATCGATCAGCAACCTCGCCCTCGAGCATTTCTTGAACGAGCATGCCGGTACGGACACCCTCAAGATACCACTTGCCATGTTCGGTGAGGCAAATGCCATTTGCAAGCTGACCGCCGTCGTCGCTATAACGCGAGACGACAACAATCATGCCTTCGGAATCCAAGCGATCGATTGCGGCGCGGGCACGATACGGCGAAACCCCCACGCGCTCGGCAAGCGTTTTGCGCGAGAAACCATACGGCCCGCCATTGTCTTCGGTTTGCTGGTCGATCTCCATCAACACCAGCACCTCGACACGCTTCATATCGTTGACACTCGCACGACCCTTGCCCGCCATAGCAGCCTCCTCAAACCGAGCACGGGCATCGCCTGCACCGTGCACGACCGGCACACCCCACGATGGCCGGCAACATCCATCATGCGGCATCCCCCGCAAAGGATGAAACAGTTAGCGTTATTGTATACCGCGCAAATCGCTTATAGGCAGGTAAACGGGCTAATTTTAGGTTAAACGGTGGCTTTGTTGATAAAAGGGGCACACCGAATGTATATCCGATGCGCCCCTTTCAGACCAATTTATCCAGGTTTAGCGGTGGAAGAAACCGCGGCGCTCAAACTTGGGCTCGCAGCACACGTTGATACCCAGTTTGCGCAGTACCGTCTCGTCCGTCGGCGAGATAATCACGCTAAAGAAGGCATCGCAACCGCGCAGCTGCTCCAGGCCCGAAAGGACGCGAGCGGCCGTCTCACTCGTGGCCGAGGTGATCGACAGCGCCATAAGCGTCTCGTCGGTATGGAGGCGAGGGTTTTTGCTACCCAGGAAATGCGTCTTGAGCTTGCTGATGGGCTCAATCGCCTCGTCGCTGATGACTTCGAGCTCTAGGTCCACGCCCGAGACATGCTTGAGAGCGTTCATGATCAGCGAGCTCGCGGCACCCAGGCGCGTTGAGGTCTTACCGGTCACCACAGAACCGTCCGGCATGACCATGGCACCCACGGGACCACCCGTCAGCTGCTCCCTGGTGAGGGCCGCCGAGCGCGCCGGTGAGTAGTTCTTATCGATGCCGGCTTTCTTCATAATAATCTTGAGACGGTCGACTTGCTCATCGCCCACGCCGGTACGGCGCACATTTTCGACCGCGGTAAAGTAGCGGCGGACGATCTCCATCTTGGAAGCGTCGCGGCAGGCATCGTCATCGGTGATGGCAAAGCCGACCATATTGACGCCCATGTCCGTAGGGCTCTGGTAGGGGCTCTTGCCCAGGATCTTTTCCATCAGGGCACGGACTACCGGGAAGGCCTCGACGTCGCGGTTGTAGTTGACCGTGGTCTTGTTGTAGGCCTCAAGGTGGAACGAATCGATGATATTGGCGTCGTCGAGGTCAGCCGTGGCGGCCTCGTAGGCAATATTGACCGGATGCGTCAGAGGAAGATTCCAGACCGGGAAGGTCTCAAACTTGGCATAGCCGGCGGCGGTACCGTGCTTATGCTCGTGATACAGCTGCGAGAGGCAAGTGGCGAGCTTGCCCGAGCCGGGGCCGGGTGCCGTCACGACAACGAGCGGACGCGTGGTCTCGACGAACTCGTTCTTGCCGTAGCCATCGTCGGACACGATCAGATCGACATCGTGCGGATACCCCTCGATGGGATAGTGCAGCTTGGCGGGAATACCGAGCGCGTTCAGGCGGTTGCGGAACACATCGGCAGCAGGCTGGCCGGCGTACTGGGTGATGACCACAGCCGCGACGGCAAAGCCGTTGCCGCGGAACAGGTCAACCAGGCGCAAAACGTCCTCGTCATAGGTAATGCCCAGGTCACCGCGAGCCTTGTTCTTCTCGATGTGGTTCGCGTTAATGGCGATGATGACCTCGACGTCGTCGGCTATGCTCTTGAGCATGCGAAACTTGCTATCCGGCTCAAAACCCGGCAGCACGCGGCTCGCGTGATAGTCGTCAAACAGCTTGCCGCCAAACTCCAAATACAGCTTGCCGCCAAACTGCGAGATGCGCTCCTTAATGTGAGCAGCCTGCAGCTCGATATACTTCGCATTGTCGAAACCCTGGCGCATATATGGCTCCCGTCCCGTTTCCATTTAATGTTCTAGGCGATTATAACGGAGCCCGCCCTCCCCGATACCCAAACCATCAACAGGCACCAACCAAACACGCCTACCGCAACCACCGGGGACCCGGGGTAGCTCATTTGGGACGGGAAAGAAG
>URZR01000138.1 GCA_900552425.1 uncultured Collinsella sp.
TTCCGAATGGAGGTCGACAAGCTTCCGCATCGAATCCCGCGCCTCGCGTGCGCTTGCAAGCAAGCAGGTACTGAAAAACGAAACCCATCCCTCAAAATCGCCTCTCTGCCTTACGCGCATAAGCCAATCGTAGTATTCGCTCCTGTGTCGTTTGAGTTCATACGAGGGGTAGATGACCGGCTTGGTGAGCGCCCCATCATGTATGAGCGAAAGGAGGATGAGCAGACGCCCGAGGCGTCCGTTGCCGTCGAGGAACGGGTGCGCGGTTTCAAACTGGTAGTGCACCAAAGCGGCCTTGATGACTGGATCGATGTCGTCACGCTCGTTGATGAAAAGCTCGAGGTCGCCAAGTGCCTCCTTCATATCCTCCGTGTTGGGAGGGACATACGGGGCCTCATTGAGCGTGCAGCCGTTTGGTCCGACCCAGTTCTGAGTCGTCCTGAACTGGCCCGGCGTCTTGTCGGAGCCTCTGCCATTTCCAAGCAATGTGGCATGGACGGATTTGAGCAGCCTCATACAGAGTGGCAGTTCCTCCATGAGCGTGGTCGCCTGCTGCACCGCTCGAGTGTAGTTGACGACGTCGGTTAGGTCCCGGCTCGCATTGGATTCGTTTGACGGGTCAAGAACATCATCGAACGTACATTGCGTACCCTCGATTTGAGAGGACAAGAGCGCTTCCTTGCGAACGTACATAGAAAGGTACATGTCGATGTTCGGAACAAAGCGAGACATGCCCTCAACCTCGCCGAGTATGGCGCGGCAATCGGAGACAAGCCGCATGGAATCAGCGGATAAATTGATTGGAAAGAATGAATCCATATTGGCGGGTCTAAACGAATCATAGGCGAGGGCTCCTGAAAGGTTGTGCCTGACGTTTCCCTGTCGTCCGGGTGTGATGGGTGCGAGCATCGTTAGTGTCCTAAGAACAAATTTGAGCCAAAACTTGTTCTTAGAATTTTATAGCGCCTTCTAAGGCCAAGTTTCTGCAATAAGAAGCGTCAGAAAAACTCTAAGAACAAAATTACGCCCAAACTTGGTCTTACATCCGAAGGCAAGACTTAGATTGCACTGCGCTACACTTAGTCGCATTATGGCGACATCGCGCCGCGCCCGACCCAAGGGGGACACTCATGAAGAACACTCAGCTGCTGCTGATCAACGATATGTGCGGCTACGGCAAGGTCGCGCTCTCGGCCATGCTGCCGGTACTGTCGCACATGGGCTATCGCATCCACAACCTGCCGACGGCGCTCGTTTCCGATACGCTCAACTATCCCAAGTTCTACATTCACGACACCACGGAGTACGTGCGCCAGAGCCTCGCTATCTGGGAGGAGCTCGGCTTTGAATTTGATGCTATCTCGACCGGCTTTATCGTGACCGAGGAGGAGACGCGCATCATCTCGGACTTTTGCCACCGCCGCGCTCAAAAGGGCACCAGGGTGTTCGTCGATCCCATCATGGGCGATAACGGCAAGCTCTATGCCGGCGTGCCCGAGTCGACCATCGGACTCATGCGCAGCTTGGTCGAGTGCGCCGACTACGCGGTGCCCAACTATACCGAGGCGTGCCTGCTCACCGATACGCCTATCGCCGAAGAGATTACGGCCGATGAGGCCCGCACGCTCGTGGACGCCATGCTCGCGTTGGGCACCAAGTCGGTTGTCATTACGAGTGCGAAGGTCGATGGGGCGAGTGCCGTCATCGGCTACGACCATGTGGCGGGGGAATACTTTGAGATTCCGTTTGAGCTGATCCCGGTGTACTTCCCGGGTACGGGCGATACGTTCTCGGCCGTGCTCATGGGCCGCGTGATGAACGGTTGGAGCCTCCAGCGTGCCACGGCCGATGCCATGCGTGTGGTGGCCGAGCTTATCGAGCGCAATGCCGACCAAGAGGACAAGTCGGCTGGCCTTCCCATCGAGGCCTGCCTGGATGTGATTGACCATGAGTAACGCTGACGAGGGCGGCGCCAAGCCTGCAGGCGAGAGCAAGCCGCTCGGCGCGCCGCGTGGCAAGCGTCCGCGTATCCGCATTAGCTGCGTGGACCAGTTGGGAACGTGCCGCTGCCATCATGGTCACAAGCCAGGCGATGTCTTTGACTTTGACCGAGACCGCGGCAAGATGTGCGCTATGGCCTGCCATGTGGGCTTTCCTTACATTGACATCTTGCGTTACGGCGGAACCGTGCCCGGCAACGAGCCCGGCACGGCAAAGTTCTGCTGCCCCGAGGTCGATACATTGAACGTCTGGCTCGCCGAGATCGTCGACGAGTAGTCGAGCGAGGATTTTCTCCCGCCGAGATAATGAGCGTGGATTTTTCCCGTTTTGGACGCAATTTCGCGCTCAAAGTGGGAAAAAATCCACGCTCGATTTGTATATGGGAATCCCGATCTCGTTTATGCCCGTGCTTAGGCGTTATCGTCGTTGTCCTGCGTGCGAGTAAGGTCAAATTTCTGCATTTCATCCGATTTGTGGCTCTAAAAACTCTGCATTTCATCGATTACAGCTGCTCGAGCATAGCGGTGCAACCGGCGAGCACGTCGCGGTAGGTGGCATCGAAGTTGCCGGTGTACCAGGGATCGGCCACGTCGCCGGGGCGCTCGGTCCAATCGAGCAAGCGCGTAATCTTGCCGTCGGGGTCGTCGTCAAAGATGCGACGCAGACCGCGCGCGTTCTCAGCATCCATATAGACAATGCGATCCCAGTTGCCATACTCCGCGCGCCGCACCTGACGTGCGCGATGTGCGACGACGGGAATCCTGACTTCGCGCAGCTTGGCGACCGTGCCATGATGCGGCGGGTTGCCGATCTCTTCGGTTGAGGTTGCTGCAGAATCGATGACAAACTCGCCCGCGCGTCCAGCGCGGCGCGCTAGCTCGGTAAACACGGACTCAGCCATCGTCGAGCGACAGATATTTCCACAGCAGATAAAAAGAATGCGTTGCATGAGCGGTTTCCTTTCTGGGCGGTCGCGCGGGGCTTACAGGCTGCCCTTGAGACAGTTTGCTCCGATAAAACCCGCTGCGTACAAGGGGAGGTGGCGCAGCTCGCGCCCGTCATCAGTTTCGCTGCGGGCAAAATTGTTCTCGGACAAAATGTAGGCATATGGCGACCGGGCTTTGTCCATAAACGACCCGAGGGTTCTTGCGCGCACGTTGCGTGCGGACTTTACCTCGACGGGCACAATTTCCATACGGTCGGTCTGAAGTAGAAAATCGAGCTCACCGCTCGTCTTCCAAGACGACGGCGGCACCCAATAGTACGTCCGCAAACCATTGCTCGAAAATGCCTGCATGACCGAGTTTTCGGCCAGGGCACCTCGAAAGTCGGAAGACAGTGCTATGGCGGAATCCTCTTTGAGGTCGAGCCAGAGCCGCGGGTTGATACCGAGTTTGTAGAACATGAGGCCCGTATCGAGAAGATAGACCTTAAAGAAACTTCCGTCTTCGTCGTCGAAGGGAACGAGGGGAGGTTCGATGCCTTCGGTCAGGTTGTTGACCGATATGATGGCGGCGCCTTCGAGCCAGTCGAGCGGCTCGATAAGCTTGGCGCGACGGCCTCCGCGTTCGACCTCGGAGTACTTGAATTTCTTTGTGGACGATCTCAGCAACTGGGACGGAATGGAGCGCCATACCTTGCGCGCCGCCACGCCACTGATCCCGTTTTCGGGGTCGGTCATATCGGCGGTGTAGGTCTCGTCGATTTCGCGCTGCTCGACGCGCGCGTCTTCGATGGATAACGTCTTGCGATATGCGTTGACGGCGGCGGGCATGCCGCCCACGACCTGGTATCGATGAAACAGGCTGAGCGCGGCTTGGTGCGCGGCGTAAGCATCGAGCGTGCCGGCGTGGGTACGAACAGCATCGGCCATCTGCTCCTCATCGAGCGCCCAGAGAAACTCCTCGAACGACATGGGATGCATGGTCTCTTGACGAACGCCGCTGGGAAAAGGCAACTTGCGCTTGCGCGTGGCGACACCGAGTTGGCTGCCGGTCGCGCATATGCGCCAGCCCGAACCCGAGAAAAAGCGAAGCGAGTTGAGCGCCCGTTCGCAGAGCTGCACCTCGTCAAACAGGATGAAGGCGGTTTCCTTGCGAATGGGGGTGCGTTTATAGTCTGAAATTCGCGCCACGATGGTGTCAACGTCGTCGGTGGGACAGTCGAACAGCGGAGCAATCAGTTCAAGATCGGTCTGAAAGTCGAGTTTGACAAACGCATCGCCGGCGATTCGCCTGCCGATTTCCTCGGCAGCGTACGTTTTGCCTACGCGTCGCGCACCACGGATGAGGAGGGGGCGTGAGGCGTCCTTTGTCGCCCATGATTCGATAACGGATTCGATTGATCTGCGCATGGGGCCACCTTTCCGATTTCGTGTACTTCAGATACATAGTTTAGTACGATTTCGTGTACTTAAAATACACGAAATCGTAGAAAAGCGTGTATCTGAAATACACGAAATTGCACTGCCGGAGCTTGCAGGCGGATAAACACTACTAGTATGGGACGGTTTTCACTGGTTGCTCGCCACCTTGGGCTGTGTTCGTCCCTATGCCTGCATCCGGGGCTGTGCTGATTGACGACGGCGCTCCCAGCGGGCGAGCTTGATCGTCACTAGCGCAAGCGCCCAGGCTACGAGCGAGAACGCAGCGCCCACGGCACCCACGTACGCAATGCCAATTCCGTTTACCACGGCGCCGCCCACTGCGGTGCCAAACGAGATACCGACGTTAAACGCCATGGGCTCAACCGAACTCGCGAGCACCATCGACTTGGGATGGCGGCTGCGCGCCACGTCCATAAAGTGTGTGATGCACGACACCGAGAACAGGTACATGAGCATCGCCAAGCTAAAGACAAAGACCAGCGCGAGCGGCATGGTGCCGCCCACAGCAAACAACCCGAGTAACGCCACAGCCTGCAGCACAAACGTCACGAGCAGCGCCTTCATGCCAAAGCGCGCATCAATCCATCCGCCCAGGATGTTCGAGATCAGGCAGAACGCGCCGTAGGCCATGAGCGTGGTGCTGGCTTCGACCGTGCCCATGCCCAGCACCTGCTCCA
>URZR01000139.1 GCA_900552425.1 uncultured Collinsella sp.
GGTCGATATGGTGCGTAAAGTCCTTGCGGCGCATCTCTTTGCAAAACTCCGACAGGCAGTCGGTGATCAGGCCATAATGCCCGGTCAGCAGGCTCGAGCGCATCTTGGGAATCTCCCAACCCGGCAGGTAATAGTGGATACGGTCGAAGAAGGCCGAATCGTTGTTAAACTCCGGCGGGAACGGATCAAACAGGTGCGTGGTCTTAAGGACATTTTGCACGGTGTCGTTGATGTTGCCCTCAAAGACCATGGAGGCATCGGCATTGATCTGGTCGCGGCCACGCGCATAGCTGCCACTCGCCATATAGTCCTTCATGATCTGCACGGCATTGGTGTCCTTAAAGCGCATGCCGGCGACCTCGTCGAACGTCACGCAATCCCAGTGACCCACCAAGCCCACGCGATCGGCGCGCATGGAGTTCATGCGGCCGAACAGGTTGGCCGTGGTGGTCTGCCCGCCCGAAAGCAAAATGGCGTAGGGCGAAACCTCTTTGTAGATATGGCTCTTGCCGGTGCCACGGGGACCAAGCTCGCACAGATTGTAGTTGCGCTCGATCAGCGGCACCATACGCTCGATAAAATGCAGGCGCTCCTTCTCCGAAAGCTCGCTGGGCTCATAGCCGGCAGAGCGCAACAGCATGTTGAGCCACTCGTCGCGCGAGAAATACTGGCGCTCGTCGATCATGGCATCCAGGTCCAGGTTGGGCATCTGAATGGGCGTGAGCGACGCCACGCTAAACGGAGAGTCCTCGGGTCCGCGCTTTTTGCGCTTGGCCTTGGAGCGGCGCGGCGCATCATCGCCAAAGACCTCCATGCCAAACTCGTCTTCCTCTTCCATGGGATGACGATACTCGATGCTCATGATGCACCAAATACCGCCCTGCAGAATCTTGGAATAGTCGCGCACGTACTCGGCCGGCATCACAAACGGCTCAATGGTCAGATTGGCAAACGACGCCACGTAGATGTCTTTGTATTCGTCGAGCTTGGCCGTCACCTTATCGATGATGGTAAAGCGACCCAGCTCGCGAATCTTGGACTTAATGCGCTCGGACTCGTCGGGGCGCACATAGTTATCGGTGAGAATCTTGCGGATGCGCTCCAGGCCCTCCGCCACGGCATCCTCGTCGTCGGTTGAGCAGTACATGCCCAGCAGGTACTCCAGCACAAAGGTGGGCACGTTGGCGCCGCGCTTCATAAGGGCCGTCAGGTCCTTGCGCACGATTTTGCCACCAAAGTGCTCGAGCAGCTTGCCGTCCAGTCCATCCATGTCGTAACCGTCGTCCTCGGGAGCGTCGGCCACGGTTTGGGCATAGTCATCGGTCGAAAGCTCGTCATCGGTGGGCGCCACGGCATCGGCGGGCGCAGCCTCCTCGTCGGGCGCCACGGCCTCAGCGGGCACAGCCTCCACCGCGGGCACAGTCTCCACCGGCACATTCACATCAATCGAGGGAACTTCCCACAGATCGTCATCATGGCTATCAAACATAGGGCACACTCCTAAAAACCAAAGTCAGCAACAGGGGCAAACGAAACAGCGATGGTGTACGTCTCGCGCCAAACAATCTTGCCCGTCTCGCGCTCGCGGCAGACCAGATAGTACGGACCCTTGGCCGAGAATCCATCCGCTGCATGCAACGCAAACTTGGCATGCACCACGCGCTCCTGCGAGTTAACAGAAGTCTTGTTGGCATGCGCCTTGACCGTATCGCTCACCTCGTTGCCACTTGCATCGGTAAACACCAGCTCGTACTCGCACGGCAAGACCTTACCTTGGGCAGGCTCTTCCTGGATCAAGTTGACCGAGAAGAGCGAGTTGGTCACTCGGCGTCCCTCGCTTAGCACGCGCAGCGTCGCCGCGCGCGTGTCGACAAAGTCCTTGGAACCCGAGCGCGCACGCCAAAAACCGATAACGGGCACGCAGAGCTCCTGCAGGCTCATGCCGCCGTGGACGTAGTTGTTAGTGCCGCCGGGACGCTTGAAGTGCACGTTCTCGCGCGGGGCAAACCCCTCAAAACCGGCACCCAAACGTCCCATGTTAACATTAACAAACACCCCACGCACCTCGTACGAAAGCTCGCCCACGGCCTCGTTGGGCGCCACCAGATGACGTTTGCCGTACATGACGGGAGCGTCAAGGACGGGAAGGTCCGGCTTGCCGAGCATCTGGCACTCGCTGAGCTCCCGACGCGTGTAGATAAAGCCGTGGTCCGCCGTTATAACAACACGCGCGCCCGGGGCGTCGGTGCACACGCGACGCGCCAACGCAGCAAGTTCCTCCACGGTGTCCGCACAGGCATCGAAGATGTCATCCTGCGTAGCGGCCTTCTCGCCCGTAGCATCGATCTTGTTGTGGTAGAGATAAACGAGCTTGGAGTCCTTGAGCAGCGCCTTGCGCTCGGTTCCCGCCATGTTGAGGTATGCGCTCGAGCGCAAAGCGCGGGCCGTAGACTCAACGTGGGCAAGCACGGCCTCGCGCTGCGGAGTCGTTGCGGTGGGCATGCCGTCAGCCAACACAAGCGAGCCATCCGCTGCAAGTTCAAGCGCTTGGTGCGGCAGCAGCGCGGGCATGCCCACCTCGGTGATGGAGGGAAAGACCGCCTGCATGCTAGAAACCCTGACGTTGCCGCCGCGCTCGCGCTCGAGAAGCGCCGCGACATCACGGGCCACCTCATAGCGCAGCGCGTCGCTTACGATAACGACCGTCGTCTTGGCAGAGCCCACAAAGGTGGGCAGCACATGCCAGTAGAACTCATCCTGCCGTGCAGGGCCATCGATGTAGCCGCAATCGGCCCACTCCCCTTGCGCAGCGACCGCCCAGCAGGCATTGGCATCCGCCAAGAACCAGTTACTGTAGAGATTCTCCGCCCAGTCCGCCACAGCGCGGGCAGGTTCCTCGAGCGCATCGCACTCGACGGAGCGCACCCGCAGATACGCGGTGCACATGTGGCGATAGGCAGCGTCCATGGCATACCAATCGGACGTGTAGGCATCCCACACCTGCTGGGGTTGCGCCAGATGGAACCCACCCGCGTGTGTCTGCCTAAAAGAGCACATATCGGCCACGGCAGCAAGTAGGTCAAAGTAGCTCTCAACACGACGGTACCAGCTTAGGTCGCAACGGCGCGCAGCAAATGCGCGCGCACTCTCAACACGGTCCGCGCCCTGAGCAAACGAGCTGAACAACTGTGAGAGCACAGCCTCGTTGACGCACGGGAACACGTCAAGCGAGACCAACGCATCGATTGGCAGGGTCTCGAACCGCGCAAAGAGTCCACGGGCATCCTCTACCAAACGGCAGATCTCAAATAGGTCCTCGCTCGATGCCTGGGCATCGGCGGCCTGGTCCCACGTACGCACCGCCTCAAGACAATAGGGGCCGTAGGCGGGAGCCACATAGCTTTCGAGTCCCTTGAGCGCCCCCTCGGGAAGCGCGGTGGATGCCGCCGTAAGGAGCACATGGGATGCAAGCATAAGCAGTGAGTCGCGCTCGTACAGCGGCCCATCAAACCCATAGCAGCGCAGCATAAAGGCAGAGAGGACGTCGCGCAAGCTGTACTTATCCACCAGCGCAGCCAGCGCCTCGGGGCCCTCGTGCAGCAGTGTGGCCATGCAGCCGCGCAGCACAAACGCGGGCCGCGCGTCGCCCGGCTCCTTGCCGCCAAAGATCACCGTAAGGATTCCAAGCTCGATATCGGATACGCCCGCGGCATGCGGAACACACGCGGCAAACTTAGCGCAGCGGGTCTTGGCATCAAAGAACGTCTTGTGCTCGCGCAGACTCTCACGCACGGCGTCGACATTCTCGATACCCAGCTGATCGGCCAAAAGCGAAAGATAGTCAGCCTGGAACTGATCGGCATACAGCTCAACATCGGCAAGCCAATCACCCTCAAGCCTGCCGCGCGGGCAACGGCGATACAACAAGATATCGTTCGCAAGGTCATCGCGGTTGATGAGCTTCTTAACGGCAAACATGCGGCCCTCGCAGGCTTCAACAAACCGCACCGGGCGCTCAAAGTCACCGTGGGCGGGCATAACGCCATCATCGGCCCCCGCGCCGTCGAAACCCTCGGCGGCCAATCGCTCAAACTCAGGAGCAAACTCACCGTCCGCATCGTGCCAAACCACAACACGGCGCGGCGCGCATGGGGACAACGGCTGCAAAAAACGCAGCTTGAGCTGTTCTTCTACATCGATCTTGGGCATGAATATCCTTACCGTATTTGCAGTTACTTAATCTTTGCCAGCACATCCTGAAACTTGGCGTAGTTGACCTTAACGCCATCATCCAGGTCGATCTTAATCATCTGGTCTGCCAAGTGGTGCAGCTTCTCCTCGTAGCCAATGGTCTCTTTGAGCTGGTCATTGAGCTTTTTCACGCGCTTATCCAAGCGCACGCGCTCGCCGCGCTCGGCACTGGCAAGGGCATCGTTGGCATAGCCGATCTGGGCACGGTAACGCTCCTGCTGCTCATGCACATAGTCGGTGCGGATGCGAGCCAACAGGTCGGGCTGATAGCGATGCATGTAAACAAGGCACTTGAAGCCGTTCTTTTTGCCGCTGTCGAACAGCCAGTAGATAGGGCGCTTCTTGTAGGTCTGACAGTGGTCCTTAAAGAAGTCCTTCAAAAAGTAGGTGCGGATGACCTCACGCGAGGTGCCCTTGCCGCCGAGCACCTCGGCAATAAAGGCCAGGTTCTGCTCGAGCGTCTCCTCGCCGTACACGGTACGCACAAAGTCAATAAAATAGCGCACGATGTCGTCGTCAAAGTACTCGTCATCGGTAATGGGCAACACGTTGTCGCCATCGGGCATAAAGGTCACGTGGTCAGGGTTGGGCATCTTTGCCAGATAGTCGTCGACCGTGGCGCCCTGATCGGCCAGGACCAGCCCGTCCACATCCAGCGAATAGCGGCCAAACATACAGCCCACGGCATAGGACAGAAGGCTCTTGATGTCCCGCTGCAAGTCCGCCTTGCGCACGGTTACATCCTTGTCATCCACTTCCGGGGTCAGTTCATCCTGCAAGCCGTAAATATCAATAAA
>URZR01000140.1 GCA_900552425.1 uncultured Collinsella sp.
TGAGGTAGGCCGGATAGGACGTGGCGATGGGCTGGGCGAATCCCATCACAAAGCCCAGAAACACCGCGCCGAGCAGGACGACGCCGGTCGCGCTACCAAAGGCGATGATTGCCGTGCCAGTTGCGAGCGTGCCGACGATGCTCAGCAAGAAATGGCGGCGCGGACCCCATGCGTCGAGCGCAGCGCCGCCCGCAAAGGATCCCAGGATCACGAAAACGTTCATGAACAGGACGGCCAGCGATGTCGCGACGACCGAGGCATCGTCCGCATAGGTAAGCGTTCCGATGACGCCGATAAAGTAGCTGGTCTGAAACCCGGTGTAGATGAGAAAGCGCATCGCTACCAGGCGCTTGGCCTGCATGGACAGCGAAGGTTGAGGTTTTGAGAGAAGAGATGCGAGCATGGAGACTCCTTGTTTCATACGAATACGGGCGGTGGGTATTCGCCACCGTCTGTCAAATCAATCTATCCGCATGAAACATTAAGGACGCATCAGGACCCTTCTCTCCGTTTTTCGCTCAGTATGAACTACTTGGTAGATTGTAAGGCATGTCCCACACATCTACTAAAGTAAAAACCACCACAAAGGTGCCTGGCCCCTTTGTGGTGGAAATGACGTTTGCCCAGATAAAACCTGCCAAAACAAACCTGTCCCTTTTTGGCATGTTATGGCAACGCAGCGAGCCGGTTCCAAGTGCCCCAGGTCGCCCCGAAAGAGGAGCGACGCGTACTTTGGTACGCGAGCGACGGCTTGAGGGACGAGATGGGGTGCTTGGGGCCGGCGCAGCGTTGAGCCTTAAAGATGATCTTGGATAAGATCGCAGATGGCTCGGGCGTCGTTGATGTTGATGGCTCGGGTCGCTAAGCCGGCGTCGAATGCCTGGCGTGCCAGGGCCTCGTTGCAGGCAAGGGCCAGCGTGTGACCGTCGACCAGGTCGAGCGAGCTCTTGCCGCGCAGACGGTCGACACCCGATCGCGCGACAACGATGTTGTCGAAACCCTCGGTCTTGTAGCCCTCGATGATCACCACGTCGACATCGTTGTAGCGCGACAGCAGCTCGCGCGCGGGCATCTCGTCCTCCTCGCGCGTGTCGGCGTACTCCGCCCAGCGCGTGGCGCAGATGAGGCCCACGTGCTTTGATCCGGCTTGGTGATGGCGCCAGGTGTCCTTAGCGGGCACGTCGATATCAAAGCCGTGATGCCCATGATGCTTGAGCGAACCCACGCGCAGGCCGCGGCGGGGGAGCTCGGCGATAACCTTCTCGACGAGCGTGGTCTTGCCCGAGTTTTGGTAGCCGATAAACGCGATCGCGGGGACGGCCGGGGCCGGAGCTGCGGACGCGACGGCGACGGGCGCGCTCGCGGGTGCGGCACCGTCAGCGGCCACGGACTCAACGGCAGCGGCCTGACGCTCTGCGCGGTCCCACACGCCCGAGCGGCCGCCCTCCTTGTGCAGCAGGCGAACGTCAACGATCTCCATGCCGCGATCGACCGCCTTGCACATGTCGTAGATGGTCAGACACGCGGCACTCGCGCCGGTCAGAGCCTCCATCTCGATACCCGTCTTGCCCGTCACGCCAGCCGTAACCAGTACGTGAAAGCCAACTTGCCCGTCTGCGCGCGCCGGCGCCCAGCCCTCGGGCACGTCATCGGCCGGCGTCCCCGCCGGAGCGATGGGCGCAATGTCGCACTTGCTCTTGGTAATGAGCAGCGGATGGCACATGGGGATGATGTCGCTTGTGCGTTTGATGGCCATGATGCCCGCCACGCGCGCGCATGCGAGCACATCGCCCTTTTTGGCGCGGTCCTGCAGCACCATGGTCTGCGTCTCGGGGTGCATGAGGATGGTGCCCTCGGCGATGGCAATGCGATGGGTCTCGGCCTTGTCGGACACGTCGACCATGCGTACCTCGCCCTTGGCGTCCACGTGCGTCAGCTCGTCGCGACGGGCGTCGCGGGCGGGCTCGGTGGCAGCACTGGCAGACGGCTGTGCGGACGCGTCGGCGTTGCCAGCATTCGCCGCAGCCGTGACTTTGTGGGCAGACATCGCGGCCCTGCGAGCGGCCTTGGTGGCATCGGCGTACCTGCTCTTGGCCATATGATCATCCTCCGATTTGGGACATAAATCGTTGCGTGCCCTCAATTATCGCGTGTTCCTGCGGTTTGTGGGCCACGGCATCGCGCCAAATCGAAAGTACCTGCATATCATCACCACGGCGTAGGGCGTCGCGCACCGAATATTCGGCATCGCTGAACAGGCACGGACGCACGTTGCCATCGGCCGTCAGGCGCAGACGGTTGCAATTCGTACAAAAATGATTGGACATGGCGCTAATAAAACCGACCGTTCCCGCCGCGCCCGGAAAGTGCCAATAGCGCGCAGGGCCCGCGCCGGCAGGAGCGTCGTTGATGTCGAGCGGCTCGAGCTCGCCCAGCCCCGTCGCGGCGGCCCCAGCATTGATGCGCGCCCGCAGCTCGTCGCTCGGCACGGTGTCGCTCGCATCCCACAGCGCCGGATTGAGCGCGGGCGCATGCGGGCCCACAGCGCAATGCGAGCTCGTGTGCTCGTCGCCAATAGGCATGTATTCGATAAAGCGCAGGTGAATGGGACGGTCGATAGTCAGACGCGCGAGAGCCGCCACATCCTGGCTGAGCCGGCGCACCACAACGCAGTTGACCTTAACGGGCTCAAAGCCCCAAGCCAGCGCCGCGTCGATGCCAGCCATGGTCTGCTCGAGTCGACCCAGGCGCGTGATCTTTCCAAAGAGCGTAGGGTCGAGTGTGTCGAGCGAGATGTTAACGCGGTTAAGCCCGGCATCTTTGAGCTGCGGTGCCAGCTTGGGCAGCAGGGCGCCATTGGTGGTAAGCGAGATGTCCTCGATCCGCGGGATCGCGCGGATGTCGCGAATGAGCGGGATGATACGGCGGCTGACCAGCGGCTCGCCGCCCGTCAGGCGCACGCGGCGAATGCCCTCTCCCGCCACCAAGCGCACAAAGCGGGCGATTTCCTCGGCACTGAGTAGCTCGTCGTGCGCGCGGGGCGCCACGCCATCGGCCGGCATGCAGTAAATGCAGCGAAAATTGCACTTGTCGGTAACGGCAATGCGCAGGTAGTTGATATCGCGGCCAAAGCCGTCATGTTGCACGTGCCCGTCCACGCAGCCCTCCCCTCACGCGGCGTTTTATTCTTCGGAAAACATAATACCCCACGGGAGAATCATGCCGACACCCGTACGACAGGACAGGTCACTTCGGGCAAAACGGACTTTCCAAGCCCATCCTCAACACACAAACCATCACAACATTCGATGCTTTTCCCGTTTTTGGCAAAAAACGTCGAATGTTGTGATGGTCTGCCTGCCCACGGCACCCCGCAGAAGGACCGGAACGTCCCTAAAGGACGCCGTCCCAGTGCCGAATCACGAATTCTCGCAGGTCGTTCTGCCGCTTTTGGAACGTTTCGCTTCGGTCGCACCTGAGGCCCATAGCAAGCGCGATGGCGTTCATCGCCCGGTGCAATTGCAGCTGATGGGCAAACTGAGTCCCGGTGAGGACGATCATCCTAAAGCCCAGCGTGCTCAGCACGGTCATACGCTCCGCATCCGACGCGCTGCGCTGTTTATCAAGATGGTCCGAACCGTTGTATTCAATTCCCGTACCGCTCGCAGGCGCATATACGTCAATCTCGAAATACCCGGCCTTAGCGAGATACTTGAACTCGCTGGGAACATCGACCCGATGGTTGAGCTCGATCTTGGCGTATCCCAGCCCTCCCTGGGAACGTTTTGCTACGACCATGATTGAGGTGGCCGTCTCCATGGGCGATCGCGCGCCATCGTGCACGCGTTTGAGCACGGCGGCCGCGCGTATGGCCCCCTGACGAGATCGGTTCTCATTGCAATAAGCAATCAAATCGGCAACGGTATACCTCTGCCCCATCTCGATATAATCGCCTGTCGACAGATGATTCAAATGGTATCGGGCACAGATTTCGTAGCCATATTCCAGCTGCTCGGGCTCGCTCATCCACGAACCCGCTTGGACAAAGCACATGACCTCATCAACCACTAGAAGGCCCTCCGCCACCTCGATAAGATGGCCTGGGGGTACCGGCGCCCCAAACACGTGGCACCTAAATCCAGCCGGCGTCGAGCGCTCAAAATCGAAGTTAACGAGCGTATCGATATGATCGAGCTCTTCTCGTGGAATACCAAGCGAAACCAGATAGTCGGTAACGATCCCAACTGCCGTCGAAGCCCTCAGCCCCTTGGCATCGAGCCCCAATTTGGGCAGGCCCGCGGTCGGCTCCGCCTCGCTAGCAAGCGAGTCCTCATCGTATAGGCTGCTTGCTCGCGAGAGCGGCTCGGACGGGCGCGCCACGTTGTGGTACATCCAGGCAGTCTTATGGGACAGGACGATCGGCAGGTCCATGAGCCCTCCAATGGAGTCGGATAACCAACCTTATTCCCCTGCCCACGGGTCCGCACACCTGCGTGCGCAAGAAAGCGATTCCACCCGATCGAGTGGCAGAAAAACCATCACAACATTCGATGCTTTTCCCGATTTTGTCAAAAAACGTCGAATGTTGTGATGGTTTGAGGCGAGGTGAGGGGCACGAAGAGGTCAAAGCATTGTGCTCGGAGCGTGACTTTTTCACCCCGATGCCAGCACAAACCTTGACTCTACAATCGTTGTAGGGTTTTCACTACACTGGTACGTAAACAAACCCAGCCAGAAAGCCCCGCCCATGGAACACGACCTCACACGCGGCAATGTCCTTAAGACCATCGCGGTCTTTGCCCTGCCCTATATGCTCTCGTACTTTTTGCAGATGCTCTACGGCATGGCCGATCTGTACATGATGGGGCAGTTTAGCGGCGCTGCCGGCATCACCGCCGTGGGCAATGGCGCGCAGACGCTCTATATCATTACCGTGGCGCTTGTGGGCCTGGCCATGGGAACGACGGTCATCGTCGGCCACGCCGTGGGTTCGCGCCGCTTTGACCGCGCCGAGGCTGCCATCGGCAACACCATCACGCTC
>URZR01000141.1 GCA_900552425.1 uncultured Collinsella sp.
ATGTTGCCCCATACGCCCGCCCAGGTCCGCCGGGATTACGACAGCTTGACGATCGGTGCAAAGCCCTTCATCAGCTTTTTGGTCTGGCCGGTCTTTTCGAATTGAACCTCGATCATGTCTCCGGCGACCGAGATCACGGTACCGGTGCCAAAGGTCTTGTGGCTCACGGTATCGCCCGCGGCAAAGTCCTGCGACGCGCTGGCGCGATCGACCTTGCGCTCCACCGTCGGCGACACCTTGGACGACGGCTTTTTAGCTCGCGGCGCGCCCGAACCAAAGGTCGAGGCAACGCGACCGGCGTCGGGCGACACCCCGCGATGGCGCTCGGTCCCATAGCTGCTTCCGCCAAAGAAATCGTCAAAGCTCGATCCACCGCGCGAACCGGACCCGCCGGTTGAGCGCGTATGCGAGCCAAACACCTTGCCGCCGTACATATCCGAGCCCATGCCCGAGCCAAAGGTGCCATGACGGTCGCCGCGCTTCTCCCAGCCCGTGCCCTCAAAACCGGCAGAACCGATGCCGCTAAACTCGATATCCTCAAACGGAATCTCGTTAAGGAAGCGCGAGCGCGGGTTGGCAGAAGTTGAGCCGTACGTGCGACGCGTGGCCGCATAGGTCAAGAACAGGCGCTTGCGAGCGCGCGTGATGGCGACATAGGCCAGGCGACGCTCTTCCTCGAGCTTGCCCGGATCGTCGCTGCCGCCAAAGTCGTGCACGTGCGGGAAGATGCCCTCCTCCATGCCGGCCACGAACACCGCCGGGAACTCCAGGCCCTTGGCGGAGTGGATGGTCATCATGGTAATGGCGTGCGTCTCGCCGGCCAGGGAATCCAAGTCGGAGCGCAGGGCCAGCCACTCCATGAGTGCCGGTAGCGCCTTACAGGTGAGCGGACCGTAGGTACGCTCGATCTCGTCGGCATGCACAGCGCCCGCCGGCAGCTCCGTCGGCGTGGCATACGCGTTGCCCGCGATGGCGGCGGCCAAGGCATCCTGCGGCGAGAGCGCCGGGACGGCTAGGCTATCGAGCGGATTGGAGCCCGCGGCGTCACGAGCGCCGACAAGTGCCTCAAACGAGGATGCCGGAGCGGACGGCCCCGGCTCGGACGCGGGCGCACTCACCACGGCGGACTCGGACTCGGCGACGGACGGCACGTCGGCAACACCGGCCGCGCGCAGCTCTTCTAGACTCTCGAGCGTACCCTCGATATCCTCGTGCGTCTCCTCAAATTCGGCGGCGACGCCCAGGAATTCCTGGATGTTCTCGGCGCGGCTCTCGGACTCCATGGTGCCCTCGGCGCGAAACGCCTGCAGCAGGCCCGTCCTATCGACAATCATCTCGACGACGTCCTTGAGCTCGCCGTCCATGCGGCGGCCCTCGCGCACCAGCGCCACAAAACTCGACAGGCCGTTGCGCACCTTGGCACTAAACATGCCCGTCTCGGCTGTTGCGATCTCGCAGGCCTGGAAGAACGAGCAGCGGTTGTCGCGCGCCAGCTGCTCGATCTTTTGGATCGAGGTGGAGCCGATGCCGCGGCGCGGCGTGTTGATGACGCGCTTGACGCTCATCTCGTCGGCCGGGTTCACGATCATCTTGAGGTAGGCCATGACGTCGCGAATCTCGGCGCGGTCGAAGAATCGCGTGCCGCCGACGATCTTGTAGGGCACGCCCGCGCGCAGGAACATATCTTCGAGGATACGCGACTGGGCGTTGGTGCGGTAGAACACGGCGATATCGTCGTAGCTTGTACCCTTGGCATGCAGCTTTTCGATCTCGCCGGCAATCCAGCGACCTTCGTCGCGCTCGTCGCTTGCCTGGAAAGCCTGAATCTTCTCGCCATCGCCCTCGGCCGTAAACAGGCGCTTGTCCTTGCGCTGCGAGTTGTGGCGAACAACGGCATTGGCGGCGCTCAGGATGTGACCCGTGGAGCGATAGTTCTGCTCCAACTTGACGGTCTTGCAGTTTTTAAAGTCCTGCTCAAAGTCCAGGATGTTGGTGATGTCGGCGCCACGCCAGCTATAAATGGACTGGTCGTCGTCGCCCACGACCATGAGGTTTTGGTACTTGGCGGCCAGCAGGTTGGCGATTTCGTACTGGACGTGGTTGGTGTCCTGATACTCGTCGACGCTAATGTAGCGGAAGCGCTCCTGGTACTTGTCGAGCACCTCGGGGCGGGTGCGCAGCAGCTCGAGCGCGCGTACGAGCAGGTCGTCGAAGTCCATCGCGTTGGCGGCGCGCAGGCGGCGCTCCAGCTCCAGGTAGACTTGCGCGGCCTTTTTGTCGTTGGGGCTATCGGCGGATTTGAGCATGTCCTCGGGCCCGATCATGGCGTTTTTAGCAGAGCTGATCTTGCTGCGGATCATGTTGATGGGGAACTGCTTTTGCTCGATGCCGAGCGCCTGCATAATATCGCGCACCATGCGCTTTGAGTCGTCGTCATCGTAGATGGTGAACTGACCGGTATAGCCCAGCAGGTCGGCGTCCTCGCGCAGCATGCGCACGCACATGGCATGGAAGGTGCACACCCACATGCCACGGGTGCCGCTGGGAATGAGTGCCGCCAGACGCTCGCGCATCTCGGCAGCGGCCTTGTTGGTAAACGTAATGGCAAGAACCTGCCAAGGCTTAACACCCAGGTCGCCGAGCATATGTGCGATGCGGAAGGTCAAGACGCGGGTCTTGCCCGAACCGGCGCCGGCGAGCACCAGCAACGGGCCCTCAGTGGACAGGACTGCCTCGCGCTGGGCGGGATTAAGGCTGTCGATGTCGACGAGCGGCTTGGCAGGTTTGGGCGCCGGCGCGGAAGCGTCGTAGATGTCGAGCGGAACGAGCTCGGGCTCCGGCGCAGCGGGGGCGGTGTATGCATCGAGCGGCACGGGTTCCGGCGCAGGCGGCACGGGTACCGCGGCGTTCTTTTCCCAGGGCAGGGGCTGGGTCATGGGCGACTCCTCATCTGACGGACGGCGCGCCTGCGGGCAGCGCCATAGTTTGAGCCGTACCAGTATACCGAGCCGCGCGGACACCAACGCAAATCACACCACGACTCCGTGCGCCACCGTCAAGCCCGCCCCATCGCCCAAAAAAGAGGACGGCATAGACCTTTTGGTCATGCCGTCCTCTTTGAATGACAAGTTGTCGCTCTGGCCGCCGCGCAGCGTCAACCAAGTTACAGGCCGAGCATGGGCTCCAGAACGAAGAAGTATGCGAGCACTACGATGCCCAGGATGATGCGGTAGACGCCGAAGCACTTGAAGTCGTGACGGCGGACGAAGCCCATGAGCCACTTGATGGCGATGAGCGAAACCACAAAGGCCACAACGCAGCCCACGCCCAAGATGGCGATCTCGTTGGTGCCGAACGTGCCGCCCTTGATGAAGTACTTGACCAGCTTGAGCGCACTCGCGCCAAACATAACAGGAATAGCCAGGAAGAACGTGAACTTAGACGCCACCGAACGCGTACAGCCCAAAAGCAGGCCGCCGATGATGGTAGAACCGGAGCGAGACGTACCAGGCACCAGCGAAAGCACCTGGAAGCAGCCGATACCCAGCGCAGTCTTCCAGCTCAGGTCCTCGAGCGTGGCGATGGAACCAAAGTCCAGATTCTCGTCATCGTCCTCATCCTCAGCGGTAGCCGTGGCGGACGCCGCAAAGTGCGCACCGGCGGGACGTCCACCCGACACCACAGCACGCGAACCAAACGAACCGGCAACGGCCATTTCCTCGCGCTTGCTCGCGCGCCAGTTCTCTATCACGATAAACAGCACGCCGTACACAATGAGCGCCAGCGCCACGACGGGAGCGTTGTAGAAATGCTCCTCCATCCAGTCGTTGAGCGGCAGGCCGATCGCCGCCGCAGGAATGCAACCGAGCACAATCTTGCCCCACAGCACCCAGGTGTCGCGACGGCCCTCCTTGCCCTTGCTGGGCGAGAACGGATTGAGCTCATGGAAGAACAGCACACAGACGGCCAGAATGGCGCCAAGCTGAATCACGACCAGGAACATGTTCCAGAACGTCTCGCTCACGTTCATCTTGACGAACTCGTCCACCAAGATCATGTGACCCGTCGACGAAACAGGCAGCCATTCGGTGATGCCCTCAACCAGGCCCAGGAACGCGGCCTTGAGAAGTTCGATGATGTCCAAGAAAGACCTCCCTTACGACGTCGTCGCACTATTATCGCGCTGTGGCCCGCCGGTAGATGTTCTGCGGACGATGCGGGCGATGTCCCATTATCAACCGTTGGCGGTGCGACCGCGCCTACCCTTACCAAAAAACTCGCCCGTTCACAGAATTGCGAGCAGTTAAACCGAAATCCTTGGGTATAACTGCAACAAGATAAAGTGTCCGGCGGCCAACGCGCCCGCCCGATGCACGAGCCCCGCGCCCGTGCGATAGACCAAGGAGGAAACCATGAACGAGGGCTACACCAAGGTATTTGTTTCACTCGACGGTACTGAGCAGCAGGATTTTGTGCTCGCACGCGCCATCAAGGTCGCCGCGAACAACGGCGCCAAGCTGATTATCGGCCACGTTATCGATTCCACGGCACTCGAGAGCGCCGGCTCCTATCCGGTCGACCTGGTCAACGGCCTAGAGGAGGCATTTAAGAACTCCATCGCCAAGCAGCTCGAAGAGGCCAAGGCCAATCCCGACATTCCCGAGGTCGAGGTCATGATTCGCGCCGGCCGCATTCGCGAGACGCTCAAGGACGAGATGCTCGACGTGGTTAAGCCCGACCTGGTGCTCTGCGGCGCCCGCGGCCTGTCCTCGATCAAGTACGCGCTCCTGGGTTCGATTTCGACGTTCCTGCTGCGCAATACGGACTGCGACATTTTGGTCGTGAAGTAGCGTTGCTCCCACCGGCCGCGGGGCCTGCGGGGTTTCCACGGGCACGTCCTCGCCGCGTTGCGGCTGCGGGATGTGCCCTTAGGAAACCCCTCCCGGCCCCGCGGCCTTCGCAGCCTTACTTCAGCGAGTTGGCTGATAAAAGATGGCGTGCCGCCCCGTTTG
>URZR01000142.1 GCA_900552425.1 uncultured Collinsella sp.
CAACAACAATTCAAAATGGATTTATCCTTATGCTGATTCTAACCATCCTCCTCTCTCTCGCCCTCGCAGCCCTCTTTACACTCCTGCCCGCCCGTATCCATCACCGCCGCTCCGTCCGCGCGGACCTGTACGCCGGGGCGGGGGTGTCGGCGCTGGTCTGGCTGTGGGCGGTCTGCGTCTGGTCCAAGCCCGGGCTGTCCGTCGGCTTTAACGCCTTCCGGCTGGCCGCGATTTTAATCATGCAGGCAATCGCCTGCGGTGTGGTCTGCGGCTTCCGGCTGCGCGGCACACTGCCGCAAAAGCTCCGCACCCCGGCGGCTGTCGGACTGCTGCTGGCTGCCAGCCTTGGAATAGAATTATTCGTCGGCAACCTGAACTGGCTGGCGACCCACAGCTACACGCCGGTTGACCTGCGCCCGTATCTGGTCAATGACGCAGACCCCGCCGCGCCGCTGACGCTGAACGATGAGCAGACAACGCTGGAATTTGCGGGCCTCGACTTTGCAATATACAACTTGCAGCTCGACGGCCTGACCTCGCTGGCCGACGGCAACACGCCGGAGCAGAAGAACGTTCTGCTGACCCTCAACGTTGCCGCCACCGATGACGCACACGCGCTGGCCGCTCAGGTCGGGCAGCTCGTCGTCGCCGATGGCGCGCAGCATCTTGACGGCCGACTCAACGCCGGGCGCCTCTTCGCCCGGAAGGCCGAGCTTCTTATCGCTGTGGGCGCCAATGGCCAGGTAGACGGCATCGTACTCGTCACGCAGGCGGGCGAGCTCCTCGCCGCGCACAGAGTGGTCGAGCTCCACGTCGATGCCGGCGCTCAAGATCCAGTCGATCTCGGCCTGCAGGCGCTCGCGCGGCAGACGATAGCTGGGGATGCCGTAGCGCAGCATGCCGCCCAGGTGGTGACGCTGCTCAAAGATGGTCACCTTGTGGCCCATCACGGCCAGGTAGTAGGCGCAGGAGAGGCCGGCCGGGCCGCCGCCGACCACAGCGACACGCTTGCCGGTATTGTCCACGACATGCGGCTTGTGGTCGTTGAGGTCACTATGCTCGACGGCAAAACGCTTGAGGGCGAGGATGTTCATGGGGTCGTCGACCATGCCGCGGCGGCAGTGCATCTCGCAGGGATGCTCGCACACCAGGCCGCAGACGAGCGGCAGCGGGTTGTTCTTGCGGATGACCTTGACGGCATCGGCATAGCGGCCGGCCTCGACGAGCGAAATGTACCCGGGGATGTCGACGTGCGCCGGGCAGCCCGAGACGCACGGAACGCGCGCCTCGCGATCAAAGCCGCAGGAATGCTCGCGAATGTGGTGCTCAAAGTCGTCGCGAAAGCCGCGAATGGCGGTAAGCGCCATGGCGCCGGCCTCGTAGCCGATGGCGCAGTCGCTCGAAAGGTAGATGGTGCGGGCGGTGCGCTCAATCAAGTTGAGCGTGGACTCGTCGGCGCGGCCCTCGAGCACATCGGCGAGCAAATCGCTCAGCGCACTCAGGCCCACGCGGCAGGGCGTGCACTTACCACAGCTCTGGGTGGAGCACAGGTTGACGAGCGCTGCCGTAAACTCAACGGGACACGGGGCGAGCGAGCTCACCGCCAGGCGACGTCCGAGCGCATCGTGTAGGTCGTCCATGACGGCCTGGGCGTGGCTGCGTTCCATTACATGCAGTCGAGCCATAAGATCCCCTCTCACATGGCAGCCCGGAGGCGAGACCGAGCGAAGTTGCTACACGCACAACACTGACCTATAAAATTGTTTGGCAGCGACACGGTTCGGCAGGCGGTATGAAACGTCGTCCTTAGCGGTGAAAACGAACATTTCCGCAGATAAATGCCATATTTGATAAAACGCGTTACCAATGACAATGCCCCGTCCACGCAATCACGTGGACGGGGCATTGCTCTAGGTATGCGGTCAGCGACCCTGTTGCTTTTACTTAAGCTCGGGCCAGTAACCCTTGTTGGCCTCGATCATGTCGTCGAGAACTTCCTTGGCGACCTTCATCGACGGCACGGTCTTGTTGAGTGTGAAGGCCTTGAGCGCCTTCTCGTACGAACCCTCGATCGTAGCCTCGACCACGAGCTTCTCGGAGTTCAGCTGCTGCATCATAAGACCTTGCTGGAACAGAGGAATGTTGTCGCGGCTGATGACCTCGGGGCCGTTCTTGCCAATGTAGGCAGGCAGCTCGACCATAGCGTCGTAGGGCATGTTGGGGATAGCGCCCTTGTTCTCGCAAATGACCAGGAAGCGCTGCTTGGTGTCGTTCTTCAGAGCGATAGCCAGGTCGGCAATCCAGTCGCCGTGGCTGCCCGCATAGAACGTGCTCTCGTCGATCTCGCCCGTCTTCTCGTAGTGATCGATACCATCAAAGAGGTTCTTCTCACGCGTCTCCTCAACCTCGTTAGCACGGGTGCGCTCGGGGTTGGAATGCTCGACGAACTCCTTCTGCTGCAGGTAGTAGTTCAGGTACGTGTTGGGCAGGTACTCCGGGAAGCACTCCATGATCTCGTACTCGCCCTTCCAGACGTAGTACCAGCTGCCCTTGGTGTGGCGGTTCTGCTCGGGATGCTCGTCGGTGGCCTCCTCGGGCTTCTTGGACATCAGCGAGCTCATGCCCTTGAGGTACGAATCGGGCAGCAGAATCTCATGCTCCTTGATGTACTCGCGCAGCTGCGGGAGCACCTCCTCGCCCTTGTGGCGGATCGAGGTGAACCAACCAAAATGGTTGAGGCCAAAGTAATCGTACTCGACATCCTTCTTGTCGATATCGAGCGCGGCGCAAACCACGTCAATGATCGCGATCGGCATGTCGCAGATGTTGATGATGCGAGCGTTGGGACGCAGCACACGGCAGCCCTCGGACACGATGGCGGCAGGGTTGGAGTAGTTGAGAATCCAGTAGTCCTTCTTGGCGTACTTCTCAACGTCATCGATCAGCTCGACCATGGGGAAGATGGTGCGCATGCCGTAGGCAAGGCCGCCGCAACCGCAGGTCTCCTGACCAACGCAGCCGTGACGCAGCGGAATCTTCTCGTCCTGCTCGCGCATGGCGTAGCCGCCCACGCGCATCTGGGCAAACACGAAGCTCGCGTCGGTAAAAGCCGTCTTTTTGTCGGTGGTCACCGTGAGCTTGATGTCCAGGCCAAGGTCCTCGTGCAAAATCCAGTCCACGAGCACGCCGATCTTGCGCTGGCGCTCCTCGTTGATGTCGTACAGACGAATCTCGTCAACGTCGAGCTCGTCCTTGCGCAGGGCAATGGACTTGACGATGCCGGGGGTAAAGGTGGATCCGCCACCACACAGAGTAATGATCATTGTTTACTGCTCCTTCTCAATTGCGTTCTCGACCTTGTCGCGCATCTCGGCGACCTTCATGCCAAAGATGATCTGGATATTGTTGCCGTTGCGGTTGATGCCGCTGTTGGGCACGTGGTTGATGAGGTTCTCATCGATGAGGTCCGGGTTCTTAACGTTCACGCGGAGACGCGTAAAGCAGTTCTCGAGCTCCTCGATGTTGTCCTTGCCGCCAAGACCTGCGACCAGGTCGGCAATGCCTGCATCGACGCCCTCTGCGGGAGCCGCGGCAACAGCGCCCTGCTTCACCGCAACAGACGCGGCGGCCTCGCCCTCGGCAACGGACTCGGCGAGCTCGGACTCCTCCTCGCGACCAGGCGTGTGGAGGTTGAGCTTCTTAATAAGGAAGGTGAAGAGGAAGAAGTACAGCGCGGCGTTGACGACTCCAAGCACCAGCATAACCGGCCAGTTGGTCTTGTCGGCACCGAGGACCAGGTTGGAAACCACGATGTTGATGATGCCGCCTGCAGTCGAAGCGGGCACGGAGAGAACCTTGAGCAGGACCAGGAAGATACCGGAAAGAACCGAGTGAACGACAAAGAGCACGGGAGCGGCAAAGACAAAGAGGAAGTCCATGGGCTCGGTGACACAGGAGAGCACGGCGGTGATGATCAGCGGGATGATAACGGCCTTGGTCTTATCCTTGTTCCCCTTGTAAGCGGTGAAGATAAAGGCGAGACCGATACCGATGTAGGGCCACAGGTTGTTGAAGGTGTAGCTGTTGAAGTAGGTGCTATCGGAGAAGGGCTGGCCCGTCATTGCCATCTCGGCGACACGGATGGGATAGGCGCCGGCGATAACCTGATCGCCCAGCGTCAGGGTGCCACCCACATCGGAGAACTGGAACGGGGTGTAGATGAGGTGGTGCAGACCGGTAGGAACGAGCAGCTTGTTGAGCATGCCGTAAATAAAGAGGCCGATGTTGCCGGATTCCTTAATAATGCCGGCGACGGAGGAGATGGCACCCTGAACCGGAGGCCAAACGATGCAGAAGCCAGCACCCATGATCCAGGAAATGATGATCATGATCAGGAACGGAAAGCGAACACCCGAGAACATCGAAAGGGCAATGGGGAACTGCTTGTTCGAGTACTTGTTGAACACGGCACCGGTGATGCAACCAAGAATGATGCCGCCAAACACGCCGGTGTCGAGCACCTGAATGCCCATAACGGTGCTCTGACCGGTTCCGGTAAGACCGAGCATGCCGCTCGCTTCGGCAAGAGAACCGGTGGCGTTGAGCACGATGTTATTAGCCTGCAGGAACAGGAAGAACGACATCAGGGCGATCAGCGAAGCATGGCCCTTGTTCTTCTTTGCCATGGCGCCGGCGATGCCCACGCAGAACAAAATCGAGAGGTTGTTGATGATAAACATCAGCGACTGATAGACAACGGCGCCCACAAGCTGGAACGGGCCGGAGCCCAGCACGGGGACCACGGCGCAGATGGTCTTGTTGGTCAGAATGATGCCCACGATGAGCAGGATGCCGGCAACCGAGAGATACATCATCGGCTGAACGATTGACTTCGCGAACACCTCCAACGGCGCTTTGAAATTGAACTTCTTTTTTGCGGT
>URZR01000143.1 GCA_900552425.1 uncultured Collinsella sp.
ATGCAGCACCAGCGCGATGCCGCTCATGCCGGCGCCGCCAATGCCAATGAAATGCGCGCTCTTAAACGCGGGCGCCTCGGTTGCCTCGGGTACTACGATGTTCGACATGCCTACTCCTCGTAGCGTCGCTTACATGATTAACTTATCTATTGTACTCTCATGCGCGCCCTTATGCACTCACCGCGCACGCATAGGAAAATACCCCCATCCCGCAGGCGATCGCCCAAGCAAATCAACCAGCAGGATGGGGGCATGCAAGCGGTTAGCGAACCAATGCCTCTATCTGGTCCGCGAGCATCTGCGCCGCGCGGTCTTGCGCCAAATCCTTGGCCGCCCGCCTCATCGCGGAGCGTTTGGACGAGTTCGCCAGCAGGTCTGCCAGGGTATCCTCAAACGCCTTGCCATCGATATCCACGTCCGCGAACATCACAGCCGCATGGGCATCTACCAAGAAGCGGGCGTTGGTGGTTTGGTGGTCCGCCGTGGCGTGGGGATAGGGCACCAGCACGGAGGGCACGGCCAGGGCGGCGATCTCGGCGATGGACGAGGCCCCGGCGCGCGAGAGCACCAGATCCGCCGCCGCCAGCATATCGCCCATATCCTGGATATAGGGCTGGACCGTCCAACGGCTTGCCTCGGCATCCGTCAGGGCCAAAAGGTCGCGCGTCGCCTCAAAGTCGTCGGCACCGGTCGAGTGCATAACATGCAAGCCGGGGACTGAAAGCAGGCGCTCTTTTAACGCGGCGATGCGTTCGTTGAGGTGATGGGCGCCAAGAGAGCCGCCAAAGACCAGCAGCAAGGTCTCGTCCTCGCCCACCCCCAGCGCAGCGCGGCCGCGAGCGCGATCGCCCTCGATCACCGAGCGACGTACGGGGTTGCCGGTCATGAGCACGTGGTCAGGGTCACCTTCGCGCTCAAAGACCGAGCGCGCTGCCGGCACCGAGATGCACACGCGAGCGGCGTGGGAGTTCATCATCTTGTTGGCCAGGCCCGGAACAGAGTTCTGCTCATGCAGCAGATACGGAACGCCTGCGCCCTTGCACCACCCCAGCAGCGGAACCTCGACATAGGCACCAAAACCGATGGCGGCATCAGGCTTGCCGACCTTTGAGAAATGACTGGCGAGCGCACGCTTGGCCTTGTTGACACGCCACAGCGAGGTCAGCGCCGTCCAAGGACGGGAGCGGTCGAAGCCCGTAACCGTAATGGGCACAAAATCAAACCCAGCCTCGGGGACCAGACGACCCTCGAGCTTGCGCGACTGGCCCACGAACACAACGTGGTGGCCACGGTCATGCAGCTCCTCGGCCAAAGCGAGCGCGGGGTTAATGTGTCCTGCCGTGCCGCCGGCTGCAATAGCAACGGTCATCTTATCGGTCATGGTAGTCCCTTCGTACACGCGGTCCCTGGTCGTCGGTGCGCAAACGCGCCGACGGGTCCGAGTTCAAATCGATTCGATTATATCCGCCGCCCGCATTGCGAGGAGTTGGGCGCTGCGGACGACCTTGCGGCGCCGTTCGCTGACGCGGACGGGCTGCCGGCTCGGTCGCAGAGCCATCCAGAACGGTAAAGCCGCTACGCGAAGGTCGTTCACCGCGCACGTGGGGCACGCCGGCGGTACTCTCATCCATAACGGCAAAGCTCTCGCGGCGACGGTCGTACTCATCGCGACGGGCGCTCTCGTACGAAACGCGTAGGATCAGACCGGCAAGCATAAGCGACACAATAATCGACGAACCGCCATAGCTAATAAACGGCAACGGTTTGCCCGTCATGGGAAACACGTTGAGGATGCCCAGCGCATTGATCAAAAACTGCACCGCGAGAATGACCGCAGAGCCAGACGCCATGAGCGCGCCCCGACGATCGGTCGCCTGCTCGGCAATGCGAAACGCCGAGTAGATCAGCATCGCAAACACCAAGAAGAACAGGACGGTTCCGACAAAACCGACTTCCTCGCCAATGATGGCCAGGATGTAGTCATTGTGCGCCTCGGGCAGATACGAGTACTTCATGGTTGAGTTGCCGATGCCACGGCCGAACAGACCGCCCGAGGCAAAGGCCATGATGGCAAGCGTGGCCTGATAGCCGTCACCATACTCGTCGGCCCAAGGGTTCAAGGCAACCTGAATACGCACCATACGGTATGGCTCTGCGACAAGCGCAATCACGATCACGAGAATGCCGAAGATTAGCACGCCGATGATAAATCTGGGGTCGAGACCCGCAAACAACGCCATGCACATGAGGGTCAACAGGATGATCAGGACGGTACCGAAATCGGGCTGGATAAAGATCAGAAAGAGCGAAATGCCCAGGTAGATGCCCATCTTGCGAAGGAATTCGTTGATGTTGCCACCGGGCGAAAAGAAGCGATCGAGCATGATGGCCGAATACGCAATGGCAAATGGCTTTAAAAACTCGGAAGGCTGGAACTGAATGCCGGCGATGTTGAGCCAGCGCGTGGCGCCACGGCTGCCGCTGCCCACCAAGAACACCAGAAACAGTAGCCCTATCATGCCTATGAGGAAGATCCTGAGCACATCCTCCCCAAACCAGCTGTCCGGCAAAACGCGCACGATGGCAATCAGCGCCAGAACACCGACCACGGCAAACGCAGCCTGTCGACCCAGAAAAAACGTCGCTGAGCCATTCTCGTGCAGCGCCTCGACCGAAGACGCCGAGTACACCATCAGCAGGCCAAAACACACCAAGATAAACAGACAGGCCATGAATATCAGACGGGGGCGCATGATGCGGGCGGGAACGCCGGCAATATAGCGTTCGCTAAACGACCGCCCGCCGCGACCGGAACGCGGTGTGCTACGCCGCGAGGAAGCACGGTCCGAGTCGGGCCTCCTCATACCTTGTCGGGGGCTCTCCTCTCTCACCGGCAACCCCTATTCCATTTGCGATTTCGCTGCAGCGGCAAGCTGGGCCACATAGTCCTTAAACACGCGGCCGCGCTCCTCATAGCCCGAGAACTCATCGAACGAAGAGCAGGCAGGAGAAAGTAAGATCACGTCGCCACGGCTCGACAGCGAACGGGCAACGTCCACGGCATCGCGTAGGTCATCCGCCTGGGCGATATCCACATCGCCATCGACATCGGCCTCGTCCATAGCGGCGGTGAAGCGCTCGCGCGCATCGCCAAAGCAGACGACCGAGCGCACGTTATCCATAACAACGCGCGCGAAGTCCGTGAGCGGCGTGCCCTTATCGTGGCCGCCGAGCAGCAAGATCACGTCGTCATCGGGAAATGCCGTCAGTGCCTTCTCGACCGCGTCGGTGTTGGTCGCCTTGGAATCGTTGACGTAGCGCACACCGTCAATCTCGCCGCACGGCTCCACGCGATGCTCGAGCGGCTGGAACGAGGCCAGACCGCGGCAAATGCCCTCGGGATTGGCACCGACGGCCAGGACAGCCGTGGCAGCGCACAGGGCATTGATAACATTGTGATGGCCCGAGATCTTGAGCTCGGATGTAGCGATGAGCGGGGTCTCGACGCCCTTCAGGCGCACGATCATTTTGCCATCGCGCACAAAGGCGACATCCTCACCCTCTGGCTCGTCAAAGGCAACCTTGCAGATGCGACGACCCGGCGTGTAGATGTACTCATCGAACTCGTGAATGCCGGCGTCTTCGACGTCGACAACCACCAGATCGTCATCGACCATATTGTCAAACAGCTTGATCTTGGCAAGCGCATAGTTCTTATGGCTCTTATGCCAGCCCAAGTGGTCGGGAGTGATGTTGAGCAGCACCGCCACGCGAGGGTGGAGCTCGGTGGTCGTAGCAATCTGATAGCTCGAGAGCTCAGCCACAAACCACTCGTTGTGGGCTCGGCCGTCAATCTCGTTGATAGGCGGCTCGCCGATGTTGCCGACAGCTACACTGGCCTCACCGGAAGCCTTGAGCAGATAATCGGTCAGCGACGTGGTGGTCGTCTTGCCGTTGGTGCCCGTGATGGCAATCCAGTTATCGGGCGACAGGCGATAGGCAAACTCGGGCTCACCCATAATCTGGGCGGCATGCTCGCGCCCGGCCTTAAAGAAGCCCGAGAACTCCGAGATGCCCGGGCACGTCACGCATACGTCATAGGCGCCCTCGACCTGTTCGGTCCCATAGACAAACGACGCACCGGCAGCCTCGAGCGCACGCGTGGCGTCATTGGGCTCAGAGGTGCCGCCGCCATACACGGTAACGGCGCTTACGCGCTCTGGATGTGCCAGCGCCCAGCGGGCGACATCGAGACCGGATTTGCCCTGACCCAAAACGAGCAGGCTAAAGACATCAGCAAGAGGCATGAAAGACCACTATCCCAACTGGAAGAACAGGGCAAGGCCAACGGCACCAAATGCCGCAGCGATAATCCAAAAACGGATGACGACCTTGGTCTCGGCCCAACCCTTCTTTTCGAAATGATGATGGATGGGCGCCATAAGGAAGACGCGCTTGTGCGTAAAGTGGAAGTAGACAACCTGAATCATGACCGACAGGGTCTCAACGATAAACAGGCCACCGATGATGAGGGAGACGACCTCGGTGTTAGTCATGATGGACGTACAGGCAAACGCGGCACCCAGAGCAAGCGAGCCGGTATCACCCATAAAGATGCTCGCCGGATAGCAGTTGAACCACAGAAAGCCCAGGCAGGCACCGGCACACGCGGTGCAGAAGATGGACAGGTTCACGTCTCCGTGCAAAAACGCCATGGCAGCCATGGCGAGCATGGCGATCATGGAGGTGCCGCCAGCAAGACCGTCAAGGCCATCGGTCAAGTTCACGGCATTAGAAAGACCGGCAATCATCAGCCAGCAAAAGACAATATAGAGCCACGGGAACGAATAGCCGCAGATGGT
>URZR01000144.1 GCA_900552425.1 uncultured Collinsella sp.
GGGTGATGATCTTGATCTGACGACCCAAGTCGTCGGCAACGAGCTCGACGAGGTCGTCGGACATGGACTGCGTCATGGTAAGCGGCGTACCCAGCAGGAACAGGCGCTTGATGATGTCGTTGGCCGGAACGTCGAGCGCCTCGGCGAGCTCCTGGACGGTAACGCCCTGGGAGACCTTGATGGCGTCGAGGTCCTCGGGGTTCACGCCCTGGGCCAGCGCCTCCTCAATCTTGCGCTCTTCCTGAGCCTTTGCGGCCTCGCGCTCGCGCTTCTCCTTGCGCTTCTTGCGGCGACCGGTGGACTCACGAGAGGCCTCCTCGACGGCAGCACGAGCCTCCTCGAGCACCTTCTCGCGGCTGTACTCCTCGGCCTCGCGAGCCATGCGGCTGTAGTGGTCCTCTTCGTTGTTGTGACCGCCCTTGCGCTTCTTGCCCTTGCCCTGCTTGTCGGGGTTGGGGAAGTCCATACCGGCAGCGACGTTGTTGCTGGCATTGGTGCGATGGCTGTGCGGGCGGTTCTCGGAGGCGTTGCGCTCGGAGTTGTTGTCGGAAGCGTTGCGATCGTTACGACGGCCACCGCGGCGGTCGTTGTTGCCGCCACGACGGTTGCCGCGCTCGGCAGCGCGCTCGGCCTTGGCCTTCTGCTCGGCGTCCTTCTTCTCCTTGAGCACGGTCTCCTGTGCGGCAATCTGGTCGAGCAGAGAGCGGAAACGCGAACCGGAGTCGGAAGCGGGAACGGCGCGGCGCTGGGCCTCGCGGGCGGCCTCCTCCTTCTCGCGGGCAAGGCGCTCCTGCTCGGCCTTCTTCTTGGCCTCGGCCTCGGCGCGGGCGGCCTCCTCGGCAGCCTGGGCGGCGGCGAACTGACGGCGCTCCTCCTCGCGTGCCTTCTCGGCGGCGATGCGCTCGCGCTCTGCCTCGGCAGCACGTGCTGCCTCCTCGGCGGCAGCGGCCTGCTCCTCGGCCTGCTTGGCGGCCTCGACTTCCTGGGCGCGGGCCTCGATCACCGAGGCGAGCTGCTTGCGGACCATGGCGACGTAAGCGTCCTCCAGGGCGGAGGAAGCGGACTTAGCGGGAATCTTCATATCGGCGAGATGACCCATCAGTTCCTTGGAGGTCATGCCGAACTCTTTGGCCAGGGTGGACACACGGACTTTTGCCATATGACTTCACCTACCCTTTCTGGCACCTTGGGTGCCTAGAGACTGAACGAGCGTGGGAGACGCGCCGGGGCCCGCCCGGCGCGACCGCGCGCTAGATCAGGTCCTCCGCATCATCGAAGGCGTCGGTGTCGTGGACACCGCAGAAACGGGAGCCGGGACGGGCCTGGTTGCGGCACTGGATGCCGTCCTCGGACACATACTCGCAGCGGCGGACATCCTCGTCCTCCTCGTCACCGATCAGGTCGGCGGCGGGCTCCTCGTGAACGGGAACGTTCTTGAGGATGTCGGCGGCAAGCGTCTCGGACTTGATGTCGATGTGCCAGCCGGTCAGGCGCGCAGCGAGGCGGGCGTTCTGGCCTTCCTTGCCGATGGCGAGGGACAGCTGGTCGTCGGGCACAATGACGCCGGCGTAGGCCTTCTCCTCGTCGATGAGGACGCGGGTGACCTTGGCAGGCGACAGGGCGTTGGCGACGTAGACGGCAGGATCGGCATCCCACAGGATGACGTCGACGCGCTCGCCACGGAGCTCGCCCACGACAGCGCGAACACGGCTGCCCTTGGGGCCGACGCAGGCGCCCACGGGATCCAGACGGTCGTCGAGGGAGTGGACGGCGACCTTGGAGCGCTGGCCGGGCTCGCGGGCGATCGACTTGATCTGGACGGTGCCCTCATAGATCTCGGGCACCTCCTGCTCAAACAGACGACGCATGAGCTCGGGGTGGGTACGGGAGATGACAATCGGCGGACGGCTGTGCTCGCCACGAACCGGCTGCAGGTTGGAGTTGGGGTCGCGAACGTCGATGATCACGGCCTTGATGTGCTGATTGTGCAGGTAGCGCTCGCCCATCGGACGCTCGTTGCGCTCGTTCTCGTAACGACGCTGATCGAAGTGCGGCAGCTCGGCCTCGACGCCTTCGCGAATCTTGACGATCGTGAAGTCGGGCGTGGACTGCAGCACGGTACCGCTGATGAGGTCACCGATGCGGCCGGAGAACTCCTCGTAGATCTGCTCGCGGGCGGAGTTACGCACGATGGCGTTGATCTCGGCCTTGGCGTGCTGGGCAGCGATGCGGCTCGTGTTCTTGGGGGTGACGTCGATCTCCTCGAACTCGGTGAAGTTGCCCTCCTCGTCCATGGAATCGTCGATCGGCTCCAGGCGGTAGACGTAGATCTTGCCGGTGGTGCGGTCGATGGTCACCTTAGCGCCCCACTCAAGATGCAGGATCTCGGCATAGCTCTTGGCGAGCGACTGCTCCAGGCGGTCGATCAGGTAGAGCTGGTCGATGTGCTTCTCCTGGCAAAGCTCCATCAGGGCGGACATCATGTCGGATGCTGCCATCTTACTTTCCTTCCTTCGCGGGCTTGAAGTCGTAGGTGGGCTTCAACTTGCACTTTTTAACATCAGAGAAATCGAGGGTGACGGAATCGCCGTCCTCGAGCTCGAGGGTAACGTCGGTCTCGGTCGCGGCGACAATCTTGCCGGTGTACTTGCGACGGCCCTCGGTGGCGGTGGAGGTGAGCTCACAGTCCTCGCCCACAAAGCGGGCAAAGTCGCACGGGCGGCGCAGTGGGCGCGCCATGCCCGGGCTCGACACCTCAAGCGTATAGCTCGAAGAGATGGGGTCGAGCTCCTCAATCACGTCGCCGACCCACTTGGTATTGGCCGTGACGTCGTTGAGCGACAGGCTCTGACCCTCGGCACCCTCGATACGTACGCGCACGCAGGGGGCCTTGGTGGCGCCCACGAGCTCAACGTCGACGATGTCGACATCGTGCTGGGGAGCGACGGCCTCGAGCGCGTCGATGATCGCCTGCTCGGTCTTGGTCTTGACCATTGCGGCACCTCCATCCATACAAAAAAGAAGCGGGGCCGAAACCCCACTTCTTTCAATTACAACTTCATTTGCAAGCAAACTATACCAATAGCTGCGAAAACGTGCAAGCACAGTACGAATCTGCAGGTCAGCGTGCGCACAGCTTCTCCACAAGAATAGGACAATTGACCGCAAGCACTTGGTCGGGTACACGCAAGACGAGGGGCGACCCAGCCGGATCGTCCCTCGTCTTTAATGTGTCAGCTAAGCGCGCAGCGCTTACTTGACCACCAGGTTGACCAGCTTGCCGGGCACGCAGATGGCCTTGACGACCGTCTTGCCCTCAAGCCACTTGGCAACGGCGGCCTCGGCGGCAGCCTGCATCTCCTCGTTGGAGGCGTCACGGGCGACGTCGATGCGGCCACGGACCTTGCCGAGCACCTGTACGACAATCTGCACCGTGTCCTCGATGGACTCGGCCAGGTCAAACTCGGGCCAGGCGGCGGTATAGGCGTTGCCCTCGCAGCCGAGCGCCTCATGCCACAGCTCATCGGCCCAGAACGGGCAGATGGGGGCAAGGACGCTCACGATATCCTTGGCCACGCCGTAACACAGGGCCTTGTCACGGGAAGCGCCCTCAGTAGCGTTGAGGTAGGCGCTCGCGGCATTGACGAGTTCCATGACGGCCGAGATCGCGGTGTTGAACTGGCCGCGGTCAAAGTCCTCGGTGCACTTGGCAATGGTGCGGTGACGCTCGCGATAGAGCTTCATCGCGGCCTCGTCGAGCGCGGACTTGTCAAAGGCCACGTTGGCGTCACCGGACTGGACGAGCTGCCACACGATACGCCAGGCGCGCTTAATGAAGCGGTTGGCGCCCTCGACGGCCTTGGGATCCCAGTCGAAGTCCTTCTCGGGCGGGGCGATAAACAGGATCGCCAGACGCATGGTGTCGGCACCGTAGGGTTCAATGACCGAGCTCGGGGGCACGACGTTGCCCTTGGACTTGGACATGGTGTCGCCGTTCTCGTCCTTGACCATGCCCTGGCACAGCAGGTTGGTGAAGGGCTCGTCAACGCTCAGCAGGCCCAGATCGCGCAGCGCCTTGGTAAAGAAGCGGCTGTAGAGCAGGTGCAAAATGGCGTGCTCGATGCCGCCGATGTAGTTATCGACGGGCATCCAACGGTCGGCAGCCTCACGGGAGAAGGGCAGCTCGGTGTTGTGCGGGTCGGTATAGCGCAGGTAATACCAACTGGAGCAGGTAAAGGTGTCCATGGTATCGGTCTCACGCTTGGCCGGGCGACCGCAGACCGGGCAGGTGGTCTCGTAGAACTCCTTGCACTCGGCGAGGGTCTCGCCGGCACCCAGGTCCAGGTTCTCGGGCAGCGTCACCGGCAGCTGGTCCTCGGGCACGGGCACGATGCCGCAGTGCTCGCAGTGGATGGCCGGGATGGGGTTGCCCCAATAACGCTGACGGCTGATGAGCCAGTCGCGCAGACGGAACTCGACCTTGCGACGGCCGCAGCCCATGGCCTCGAGGTCGGCCACGATGGCAGCCTCGCCCTCAGAGTGCTTGCCGCCGCGCATGCCGGTGTACTTGCCCGACTGGACCAGCGTGCCCTCGCAGGTGAGCGCCTCCTCCCAATCGACGGACGTGACGACCGTGCCCTGCTCGTCCTTGAGCTGATCGAACAACGGGTCGTCATCAGAAAGGATGATGGGGACAACGGGGAGGTTGTACTTCTTGGCAAACTCGAAGTCGCGCTGGTCGCCGCAAGGCACGGCCATAACGGCGCCGGTTCCGTAATCGGAGATGATGTAGTCGGCGACCCATACCGGCACCTTGGCACCGGAGACCGGGTTGACAACATAACGGCCCGTGAAGGCGCC
>URZR01000145.1 GCA_900552425.1 uncultured Collinsella sp.
CTCACGACGGAGGCCACATTAAGTGGCCTCCTGTTCGTGCGGAACTCGCGATAAAGTTCATATATGGCGGCAGGCGCCCGCCCCGCTCCCGAGGGGCATCTCTCAAGCAAAAACTGTCGTTCGGTAAAGTCCGAGGTCAGTGGCGTTTTATAACGAGAAAATCAAAAGAATTTGAAAATCCATTACAAATTTGCGTTGACTTTAGGTAACTAAAGTTTCATACTCCTTTTCAACCACTGGGGGATGTGAACACGCACGGATCGTTCGCATCATGATTGAAGAGGATTTTTTAGACATGTTCACGCATCAGCTAAACATTATCAGCGTAGTAATTATCTGATGCGGGTTAGCACATACAGCTAGCCCGTACGATAACGGGCGGCTGATGAAGATGAGGGCCGTCGAGCGCAACCGACGGCCCTCATTTTTATGTCTGAGAAGTTCTTTTTAGAGGAGGAAATGTAATGAACGGAGTTTTGCTCATGGTTGTGGCCGCGGCGGTGCTCGCCTGCGGCTATCTGGGCTATGGCCGATGGCTGGCCAACAAGTGGGGCGTTGACAAAGAGGCCCTCACGCCGGCCAAGCGCATGAAGGACGGCAAGAGCTTCTCGCCCGTCTCTGCCTTCACCGCGTTCTCGCACCAGTTCAGCTCGATCTGCGGTGCCGGCCCTGTTACGGGTACGATCGTCGCCATGGCCTTTGGCTGGCTGCCCGTCGTGCTCTGGGTCCTCGTCGGCGGCATCTTCTTTGGCGCCGTCCACGACTTTGGCGCCCTGTATGCCTCGATGAAGAACAACGGCAAGTCGCTCGCTCAGCTCATCGAGAAGTACATCGGCAAGACCGGCCGTCGCCTGTTCCTGCTGTTCTGCTGGCTGTTCTGCATCATCGTCATCGCCGCCTTCACCGACATGGTCTGCAAGACGTTCATGTTCACCCCGGCCGTTGACGCTTCTGGTGCTGCTACCGGTGCCATCGACTTCACCAAGTCCTATGCCGCCGGCTGCGCTGGTACCATCTCCATCCTGTTCACCTTCGTCGCTATCGCCTTTGGTTGGGCCCAGAAGAAGTTCAACCTCACCGGTGCTGCCGAGTTTGTCACCGGCGTGGTCCTCATGGTCCTCATGTTCGCCGTCGGCATGCAGTTCCCGGTCTACCTGGATAAGTTCCAGTGGTTCGCCGTCGTCATGGTCTACCTGGTCTTCGCTGGCGCTATGCCCATCCAGATGCTCAAGACCCCGCGTGACTACCTCACTTCCATCATGATGATCGTCATGATCGTTTGCGCTGTCCTCGGCATCGTCGTCCTGGGCGTCAACGGTCAGGCCACCATCACCGCTCCGGTCTTCACCGGCTTCTCCACTGCCTCCGGCATGATGTTCCCGGTCCTGTTCGTCTCCGTCGCTTGCGGTGCTCTCTCCGGTTTCCACAGCCTCGTTTCTTCCGGCACCTCTTCTAAGCAGGTCGAGAAGGAGCAGGACGCCGTCAAGGTCGGTTACGGCGCAATGATCGTCGAGTCCTTCGTCGGCATCCTTGCCATCATCGTCGCCGGCATCATGTTCTCCGATATGAACACCGCCGGTACCGGCGCCCTCAATGCCGACGTCGCTTCCACCCCGTTCCAGATCTTTGCCGCCGGCATCTCCCGCGGTATGCAGGCCTTTGGCGTTGACGGCACGCTCGCTACCGTCTTTATGACCATGAACGTTTCCGCTCTGGCCCTGACCTCGCTCGACGCTGTCGCCCGCATCGCCCGCACCTCGTTCTCCGAGTTCTTTGCCCAGACCAACGATGCTCTGGCCATCGAGTCCAAGGCCGGCTACATGAAGGTCCTCGGCAACCCCTGGTTCGCCACGGTCGTCACCCTGCTTCCCGGCCTCGCCCTCGCCTTTGGCGGCTATGCCAACATCTGGCCGCTCTTTGGTGCCTCCAACCAGCTGCTTGGCGGTATGACCATGATCACCCTCGCCGTGTTCTGCAAGTGCACTGGCCGCAAGGGTTGGATGCTCTACGTGCCCGTCGCCTTCCTGCTCTGCTGCACGTTCACCTCGCTGGTCCAGAGCGCCATGGGCTGCATGACCGCCGTCCAGGCTTATGGCTTCTTTGGCACCATCCCGGCTACCGCCACCACGGCTGCCGTCTCCGTCGCTGCCACTAAGGGCCTGCAGCTCGTCTTCGCTGTCCTGCTGATGGTCCTGGGCCTCATCGTTGCCGTCAACTGCCTCAAGGAGTTCTTCGGCAAAGAGGCCGGCTCCATGCCCGACGAGGAGCCCGAGTGGTCCGAGATGGGCAAGGCCGAGTACGGTCGCGCCGCTGCCGCTGAAGCTCCTGCCGACGCCGAGGCCGCCAAGGCCTAGTCGGTCGGACGGGTTGAATCTCCCGTCTATTTGACTCGGAAAGACCGGGTCCGCGACTTCGCGGGCTCGGTCTTTTTTCATGCGAAAGCGGGTGACGCTCGAGTGTTCTCGCAGATGTTTTGCGTGGATAAGGGTGCGCGTTGTACCATATAGACGTATATGTGTACATATGAAAGGGGCCCCGTGGCCAAGACGGTATATTCCGATAATCAAAACAATGTCGATGCCCTGGCTGAGCGTCTGAGCAGCCAGACATCGCTTTCTGCCGAGCGTGCCAAGCTGGTTGCCTACGACCTGCTCTGCCGCAAGGCGCTCAAGATCAAGTCGAGCGCGCTGGCGCAGATTTTCCGCTCCGTCGATAAGGAGTGCGACACCAAGGCGATGCGCGATGAGCTTATCGCGGCAAATATCGTGACCAAGATCGAGGGTAGCGGCATTAACGGACGCCCGGCGTTCTATACCATCAATGTCGAGATCCGCGATGCCCAGGAGCAGCCTGCTGAGTCCGTCGAAGATTTTGTCGTCGAGGATTCCGCTGACGTGCCTGCTGTGGAAGAAGCTGCTCCGCGTGAGCATGTCGATACCGATGAGTTGCTCGATGAGAACGTCGTGCGTGCCTTTACGGCCAAGGCAGGGCGCGGCGGTTTTGGCGGGGGTGGCAAGCGCGATGCGCAGCGTCGCGCCCAGCAGGAGCGCTTCCGTCGCGCCGTTGCTCGAAAGGGTGAGACGGATGCCGAGGCTGTTGAGAACGAGGTTGCTGCCGATTCGCAGAGGCCCGCGAAGGAGCAAAAGCCCGTGGAGGCCCAGGAGCCCCAGCGTCGCCGTGGTGCCCACTTTAAGGCTGCGCAGCAGGATGTCGCGCATGAGGTTGAAGAGCCTTCCGAGGCTGCAGACGATGTTGAGGAGTCTGCCAAGAAGGCTCCGGGTTCATGCCGTCCCGGGCGTGGTTTTGCGAGGCGCGCGTATCCCGTAAGGCGTCAGGAGAAGGGCGAGCCGGCTCCGACCGCTCAGGCCGAGAAGGCCGAACAAACCGAGAAAACCGTTGAGCCGGCGGCTCGCGAGCAGCAACCTTCCGAGTCGCAGCCTGCGGCTGACACTGAGGTCAAAGCTCAACAGACCGCTGATAAGCAGGCTGGGGAGAGCGCCTCAGGCAAGCCCCGCCGTCGTCGTCACCGCGGCGGTCGTGGCTCAAATGCCGAGGCCGCGGCCGAGAAGACAGCGACACAAAACGGAGATGAGAAGGCCGAGACTCCGGTGGATCAGGTCAAGCGCCAGCCGGCGAAGGAGGCCAAGTCCGATCGTCCGCAAAAGCGCTCGTCTGCGCCCAAGCAGGAACGTAATACCCGGGCAGATTCCAAGCGTAAGCCTCATGCACAGGCTGAGCCTGCCGCGGCTGATAGTGCTACCCAGCAGCCCGAGTCGGCCGTCCACGGCGAGGTATCGGCGTTTGCCCTTGCCCGCGTTTTGGGCAGGCAGCTGCTCAAAGTTGTCCCTACGCCTACGGCGCTCTCTAAGATCAAGGAGCAGCAGACTCAAATTGTTAAGGTCGAGGGCAAGGACGGCAAAAAGGCGCCGCAGCGCACTCAGCACAACGAGATGTCCAACCGCAAGATTGCCGAGGAAATCGCAATCATCCAGGCTTGGATCGAGCAAAACCGAGGTGCCGATACGCCGGTTGCCTCGCGCCGCCAGCGTGCCTACCAGATTTTTAACGATGAGAAGGCCTTTGACGGCAAGCACGGCGAGCGCCTAATTCGGCGTATGACCGAAAAGGGCATCAGCATGCAGGCGATTAAGGTCGCCCCCAACCGCCCCGTTCACTTTACGGGTTTCTTTACGCTGGGCGCCGATAAGCCGTTCATTATGGTCGAGAACCTGGACACCTACGACGAGATCGTCAGGCTGCTGCGTGGCCGCAAGCACGCCAAGCTCTTTGGCATCAAGGTGGGCGGCGTGATTTTTGGCGGCGGATGCAAGGCGAGCGTCTCGCATGCCCTGGACGATTATCTGGCTGAGATCGGCTATCGCTTTAACTACGTCTACTACGTGGGCGATATCGACCGCGAGGGCGCGCGCATCGTCGAGCAGGCTCGCAATGCCAATGTGGTTGAGATTCGCCTGCATGCCGGCATGTACCGCGCCATGCTCGCCGAGCATAAGCGTCGCGTGAAGGCCGGCGGCGAGTGCGAGCCCGCGGCTGCCAACCAGGGCGTGCCGCAGAACTTGGCGGCGACGATCAAGGATCTGCCCATGGTCACGCGCGTGCAGTTCCGCAATGTGCTGCGCGAGGGCGGGCGCATTCCGCAGGAGATTCTGATGACCGCCGACTATCGGGATGGCGACTCGGGAAGCTTCGACCGCATGCTTAACAACTAAATTCCGCCGGCCCCGGGAGAGCGGGGACACCGGCTTAGGTTTCCTGCTCTACAGTCCTGCTCACGACGGAGGCCACATTAAGTGG
>URZR01000146.1 GCA_900552425.1 uncultured Collinsella sp.
GTGTCAAAGTTTGTGGAGCTTGACGGCAGAAAACTGCTCGACGGCGGATGTACGGATAGTGTCCCGGTGGAAGCATTCCGGAGACTGGGATATAAGCGCAATGTTGTGGTCCTCACGAGAGATTCAGAGTACCGGAAAAAGCCGGAAAATACCTGGATGGCGGATATTGTGTACCATAAATACCCGAAGTTTGCAGAGGCACTTAAGAACCGGGCTGTCGAGTACAACATGAGTATCCGTAATATCGAAAACCTGGAAAGGGCGGGCGAAGTTTTCGTGATCCGTCCGAGCGTTCCTCTTACGATCCCGAGGATCTGCAAGAGCGCCGAGGAGATCGAAAAGACATATCAGATCGGTGTCATGGACGCGAAGAAGGTGATGGCGGATCTGAGAAAATGGCTGGAAACGTCAGAAGGATCAGAAGGGTGACGGAGCAGTCATGAAATGGTGAAGCCACCAGAGAAAAATAATTATGCGGGAGCGCCCGGTCTGCTTTATGGGCAGATGACAGAGTGAAAAACAGACTGATAAGGGGGAGAAAGATATGGCAGCAGGAAAAAAAGAAAATCAGAACGCGGACCATATGATCCGACCGGTGGCGTATATCCACACGGATTTCCCGACAAAATTCGGAATTCCGAGACAGAGCGGCCTGACGGGTGATCTGGAGGCGAAGATCGTCTTTGAGCCGGAATTTGCCTCCAATGCAGCGGTTGAAGGCTTGGACTCCTTCTCTCACCTATGGCTGCTGTGGCGCTTCGAAAACGGAACGCCCGGCGGCACGGCTAAGGACATAGCCGCCGATGCCAAAACGCAGGACAGGTCCGGCACCAACGCAAAATGGTCGAAAACCGTGCGCCCGCCGCGTCTGGGTGGAGCCGAGCGTGTGGGCGTGTTTGCCACACGCAGTCCGTTTCGCCCTAATCCCATCGGTCTCACCTGCGTCAAGCTCGATCGTGTCGAGTTCACCGACGATGGCCCCATCATCCATGTGCTGGGGGCCGATCTGCGCGACGGCACGCCCATCTACGACATTAAGCCCTACATTCCATTTGCCGACTGTCACCCGGATGCGACGGGCGGCTGGATTGAGGACGCGCCGTGGCAAGAGCTCGACATCGAGTTCCCGCAGACGCTGCAGGATATGGTCCCGCCCACAAAGCTCCCCGGCCTGGTCGAGGTCCTGCGCCAAGACCCACGCCGCGCAGGCAGCAAGCACGAGCCGAACCGCGTCTATCATCTGGCCTTCGCCGGGCTCGACATATCTTTTACGGTTGATGAAACCCAGCTAACCGTAGCCGCCGTCAACGACGCGCGGGACTAGCCGGCCATTCGCCGGCGCCCGCCAAATTCAACGCCAAACCCTCATGACAAAATCGCCCACGCTGGTGGACAATAACGCCTACCAAAACAATCCGCTTTGCACGGGAGCTCAGCATGAAATACGACTTTAGCTCGCTAATCGACCGCCACGGCATGGACGCCATCGCCGTTGACTCCTGGGGTGAAATCCCCGGCATGGCTCCGAACGCGCCCGACGAGGGCTTCGACCGCATCCCCATGTGGGTGGCGGACATGAACTTTGCCACGGTGCCCACGGTCCAGGAGCACATCATTCAGCGCGCCCAGCATCCCATGTTTGGCTATTTCGATCCTCGCCCCGAGTACTTCGACCGCATCATCGAATGGCAGAGCCGCCGTAATGGCGTCGAGGGCCTGCTCCCGGAGCATATCGGCTACGAGAACGGCGTGCTGGGCGGCGTCGTGTCGACCCTGCGCGCGTATGTCCAGCCGGGCGATGCGGTGCTGGTCCACAGCCCCACCTACATCGGTTTTACCAAGTCCATCGAGGCTGCGGGCTATCGCATTGTCCATAGCCCGCTTAAGCTCGACGATCAGGGCGTGTGGCGCATGGACTTTGAGGACATGGGGCGCAAGCTCGCCCAAAACCACATCCATGCTGCGGTGTTCTGCTCACCGCACAACCCTTGCGGCCGCGTATGGGAGCGCGGCGAGATCGAGCGCGCCATGGATATCTATCGTCAGCACGATTGCGTGGTGATCTCGGACGAGATCTGGTCCGACATCATCATGCCCGGTCATAAGCACATCCCGACGCAGTCGGTGAGCGAGGATGCCCGCATGCGCGCGGTCGCCCTCTATGCGCCGAGCAAGACGTTTAACCTGGCGGGCCTGGTCGGCAGCTACCACATCATCTATAACGAGACACTGCACGACCGCGTGTGCGCCGTGTCCAACAAGACCCACTACAACGAGATGAACGTCCTTTCGATGCACGCGCTTATCGGCGCCTACCAGCCGCAGGGCTACGAGTGGGTCGATGAGCTCAACCAGGTCATCCAGGGCAACATCGCCTATTTCTGCGATTACGTAGACGAACATTTTGAGGGCGTGTCATATTCGCGCCCGCAGGGCACGTATATGGTGTTCCTGGACTGCACCGAGTGGTGCCGCGATCATGGCCACGATATTCAGTGGCTGCTCGACGAGGGCGCGCGTGTGGGCGTGGGTTATCAGGACGGCCGTCCATTCCATGGACCCTGCCATATTCGCGTGAATCTGACACTGCCGCTTTCGCGCGTAAGGGAAGCATGCGAGCGCCTGGACCGCTACGTTTTTGGGGTATAGGGGGCGCTCGATTCGAGTGCTGCCCCATGTGCCCACGCCGTCAAAATGTGTGGGCACATGGGGCGCAGAGGGTAGCGAGCGCGTTTTCCGCATTCGCTACTTTTCATGAATCTGCTTGCCGCAAAGATGTTCAATCGAAATCTCGTAGAGCTGGACGCCCTTAATGTCCTTGGCGATTTCCTCTTCGACTTCCTCGGCGGAAGGATAGTACTTAAGGGCGAGCTGGCGGACTTTGTCTTCGATAAACGCGGGAGCGTCGTTCGCCAGGCGACAGCGGCCAAAGACCACGGTACTCATAACGTAGGGAGCCCAGTCACCGTCCTTGTGCCACTCGTTGCCGTAAACGGTAAAGCAGACCTTGTCATCGCGCTTGAGTGCGTCGACCTTGTGGCCGGCTTTGGCGCCATGGAAATAAATCTTGTCGTGCTCGGTGTCAAAGAAGTAGTTGACGGGAATGGCGTACGGGTAGCCATCGTCGCCGTTGACGGCAAAGACGCCGCGCTTGCAGGTAGCGAGCAGTTCGCGCGCTTCCTCGTCAGTGATGGCGCGCTTCTTTCGACGTAAGGGCCTAAACATCGTTGGCTTCCTTTCTGGTCGTGCGTGGTGGTTGAGCACAAACTATAGCGAAACGGGTCCGTTTTTCTTGATGCGGGCGAGTATGATTTTGAGCTTGTTAAAGTCGAGCGGTTTGGACAGATGGGCGTTCATGCCGGCGTCGTGTGCCGCCTTGGCGTCCTCGGCAAAGGCATTGGCGGTGAGCGCGATGATGGGGATATCGGCTGCATCGGCCTTCTTGCTCAGGCGAATCGCGCGGGTTGCCTCATAGCCGTCCATGCCCGGCATCATGATGTCCATCAGGATTGCATCGAAGCTGCCGGCGGGACGACCAACATATAGATCGACCGTTTCGTTGCCGTCGGCGGCGCGAGTCACGACGATGCCTTCGCTTTCGAGCAGAGCTTGGGCAATCTCGGCATTGAGTTCGTTATCTTCTGCCAAAAGGACGTTCATGCCGGCAAGCGAGCAGCTGTTTGCCTGGCCGTCCGCACGTTCTTCTGCCTGAGGGTTCTTGTCGATAACGAGCGGAATCTGGACGTTGAACGTACTTCCCACGCCAACCTCACTCGAAATCTCAATCGTGCCGCCCATCATATCGATGAGCGATTTGACGATAGACATGCCAATGCCGGTTCCTTGGAACTTGCTGCGCGCATCGTCGCCTTCCTGGGCAAACGGCTCGTAAATGTGCGTCAAAAACTCGGGCGTCATACCAATGCCGGTATCCGAGACGCTAAAGCAAAACACGGCGTGCTCGTCGTCGACCGGTTTGATGGTCGATGAGAACGTGACGGTGCCTCCGTGCTTGTTGTACTTGATGCTGTTGTCGAGCAGGTTGACAAGGATCTGCCGAATATGGGTGGGGCTGCCGATCATATATTGGTCGACAGCGTAGGGCTCGCTGGTGTCGAGCATGGTTATGCCGCGGTCCGATGTGCGGAGCTTGCACAGTACGAGCGCATTGTCGCACAGCTCTTTAAGGTTGAATGATTCGTGCTCGAGTGTCACTTTGCGCTCCTCGATCCTGCCCATCTCGAGGATGTCGTTAATCAGTGACAGCAGGTGATTGGCGGCAACGCGCGCCTTGGCGCGGCTTTCGCGGGCGACCTGCATGTCGCCTTCTCTCAATTCCTCAATTTCGATAAGGCCCAGGATGCCGTTGAGCGGCGTGCGGATGTCGTGGCTCATGCGCGTGAGGAAAGCGGTTTTGGCGGCGTTGGCGGCATCGGCTTTCTGCCGTTCCTCCTGTGCGCGGTAAAGCGACCAGACAAGGATGACGATGCCGGTGAGCAAAATGCAGATGACGACTGCCGCAATGACGATGCGGTTGCGGTAGAGAAGTCGGAACGCATCCGATTCTTGCGCCGAGTACGATGTGGGGAAATAGCTGTTTGCAGAGAGCGATTCACCTGCATTGACGATGCCCTTATTGATGATTCCCAGCAGCTCGGGCTTGCCGCGCGAAATTAAACACGATAGTTGCGCCGTGTTGGTGAGTTCCTGTGTTTCGAAATCCTCGATGTCGTAGATGTCGCGGAGAGTTTCCAGGCGCGTGCTGGGGACAATGAT
>URZR01000147.1 GCA_900552425.1 uncultured Collinsella sp.
CTCGCCGTAAGGCCCCCCGTCAATAACCCAGACATCGTTAGCCGGGGTCTCCATAACCTCGACGATACGGCCGAGCGAACCGCGACGGCGGTCGATCACCTCGCGATCGATGAGGTCTTCATACGCCGCAGTAAGCTCATCAAGCTCGATGTCCTCCTCATGCGCCAAAATAAAGCACCCTTGGAGAGCCTCGGCATCATCGATAGAAGACGAGCAGGAGAACAGAACGCGGGCAGTGTCCCCATCGTCGCTAACGGCGTCAACGGTCACAAACCTATCGCGATCAAGGGCGGGAGGCGTGAGCGCGACCTCCATGCCCGGTTCTACAAGAAGAGGAAGGCCCCGCAGCGGTGCCACGGTGACCTCCCCCTTAGACCCATGCGCCTTAAGCACGCGGGCAATATTTCTATACTGGCTGGACATAGGTCTAGCCCAGAACCTCTACCTCGACAGCGGTGTCGAGGCGAGCGGCCAGTGCACGGGCGAGCGTGCGAATGGCCTTGATGGTACGGCCACGACGGCCGATGACCTTAGCGACGTCATCCTCGGCAACCGAAACCTCAATCGTAGAGGCGTCGTCACCATCGATGACCTCGAGGCTCACGGAATCCGGGTCGTCGACGATCTGAACAACGAGATATTCGACGAGATCGGCGATGCGATCTGAGAGCATTGCCTCACCCTCGAGCTGTGCAGCGTCAACCTCAGGCACGATTTACTCCTCGGCGCCCTCAGCGGCCTCAGCGGCAGCCTTAGCGGCCTCGGCCTCTTTGGCGAGCTGCTTCTTGGACTTCTTGACGACGGTCTCGGTCTTCTCGCCCTCGTTAGCGGCCTTGACCAGAGCGGCGACGGCGTCGGTGAGCTGAGCGCCCTTGGACTGCCAGTCAGCAATCTTCTCGAGGTCGAGGTTGATGGTCTTGGGGGCGGTCATCGGGTTGTAGCGGCCAACCTCCTCGATGATACGACCGTCACGCGGGGCGCGGGAATCGGCGACGACGACACGGTAGTACGGACGCTTCTTAGCGCCGTGACGAGCAAGGCGAATCTTGACTGCCAAAGGAAACTCCTCCAACCAAGCAGCTTTAGGCTGCAACTACAAACAAACAGTTGAACATAATACGCCATCGACGCGGGCAGGTGAAGTCCGTGAGACCAACTTCTTCGGTGTAGTCGAGGGCAAATCCATATCTTAGACAAGAATTCGCGATTTGCAAGCACATACACGCACCCCACATGAGCTGCGCGGTATACTCATGACATGGAAAGACGCGAACATACATACGGTTATGAGGATGCTGCGGGCGTCACGCCGCCGCCCTGGACGGGTCCGGCGGTGGGCCTGATGGACCTCGATGCATTTTTTGCGAGCGTGGAGATGCTCGATCATCCCGAATGGCGCGGCAACCCGCTCATCGTGGGCGGAGACGCCGAGTCACGCGGCGTCGTGTCCACGTGCTCGTATGAGGCACGTCGCTTTGGCGTGCACTCTGCCATGGCCTCGGCCGAGGCGCGGCGCTTGTGCCCGCAAGCCATTTGGACGCACGGGCACTTTGATCGCTACCGCGAGGTGAGCGCGCAGGTCATGGCAATTCTTGCCGAGGAGACGCCGCGCGTTGAGCGCGTATCCATCGACGAAGCCTTTATCGATATCACACCGGGTCGCTTTGCGCCCGAAGACCCGCTACTGGTTGCGCGGCGTATAAGCGACCGCGTGGCAGCGCTGGGAGTGACCTGCTCCATTGGCGTGGGCTGCAACAAGACGGTCGCAAAGATCGCAAGCGAGCGTGATAAGCCGTTTGGGCTGACCATCGTGCGCCCCGGAACCGAGCAGCGCTTTTTGGCCGCGCTGCCGGTATCTGCCATGAGCGGCATCGGGCGCTCGGCCGAGGAGCGACTGCGCCGTATGCGCATCTACACGCTCGGCGAGCTGTCACGCGCGCCGGAATCCACCTTGGCCTCTATTTTTGGCGTCAACGGCGAACGTATGCGTCAGCGTGCGCTGGGACTTGAAATCTCCGAAGTCACGAGTCTCGATGAAGAGCGCGAGGTTAAATCGGTGAGCAATGAGCGCACCTTTGCGAAAGATTTAACTGAGCGTGGGGACATCGAAGCGGCGATTGCGCTGCTGGGTGAGTCGGTTGGACGCCGTCTACGCCGTCAGGGACTGACGGGCGGCACGGTAACGCTCAAGCTTAAGTATTCGTATGGAAGCGGTCGCTCGGCACAGCGCCGGCTGCCTCATCCGACCGACGATGAGAACATCTTTGTGGCGGTTGCGCTCGAACTGCTCGACAACATCTGGCAGGAAGGCATGCATGTTCGCTTAGCAGGCATCGGCATGAGCGACTTTGACCATCAGGGCGGCATCCAGACCGACCTGTTCTGCGAAGTCGACGACCGCGGAGCTCAATCAAGCGACCGCCGCGAGCTCTCCGTCGCGATCGACGCCGTCCGAGACAAGTTCGGCGACACCGCCCTATCCTTCGGCCGCCAATCCCGCTTCAACGATTAACCGCCTTTGGGCAAAAAGAAAGCCGGGCAGGTGCGGAAAACCGCAACTGACCGGCAAACGGTAAGGGGTAGCTAAAAAAGCCCCGTATCAAATGAGCTACTAGAGGAGGTTGAGGGGGAGCTGGGGGGCGTCACCCCAGAGCTTTTCTAGGCGGTAGAAGTCGCGGGCTTCGGGAGTGAAGACGTGGACGACGACCGAACCGTAGTCCATGAGCATCCAGGTCTTCTGCTCGCGGCCCTCGATGGAGAACGGATGCTCGCCGCAAGCCTCGGCGACCTTCTCCTCGATCTCGTCGACGATAGAATCAACCTGGCGGTTGTTGGTACCGGTGGCAAGCACAAAGTAGTCGCACACGTCGGAAAGCTCGGTCAGGTCGAGCACCTGCACGTCCTCGCCTTTCTTGTCGTAGGCGGCCTGCGCGGCGGCGCGGGCGACATCCTCGGCGGCGACACCGCTCGCGGACAGCGAGGCGGCGGTGCGGTCGGACGTGGCAACAAAACTCTTGTGCTCCACACCTTCAAGAATCTGCTCGTCAGTCATGGTCTCGTCGGCCATGGAATACCTCTTTCTAGACACACCCGAGCTAGCGCAGCTGGGCGTAATGGTTGTAAATCGTAATAGCCGTGGGATAAAGATAGCGCCCGGACTGGATCACATAGACCAGACCCTGCGCAAAACAGGAGAAGAACAACTCGTCAAGCGTCGACTCCCCCACCATCTTGCGCAGCGCGATGGCATAATCACCATGGCGGTTGGGCTCGATGGCATCTGCCACAAAGACCACCATATCGAGCGGCGTCATGTCGCAGGCACCCACGGTGTGACGGTCGACAGCCTGGAAAACAGCCGGCGACAGCTCGGGGAAAAGCTGCGGAAGCTCATAGGCGGCAACAGGGCCATGCAAAAGCGGCATCGCGGCGGAAGGAGAGCCGGCAACCTTGATGCCATAGTGAAGCGCGCGGGCCACGAGCTCGTCATCGGAAAGCACCTTGTCCCAGTCGTGAATTAAGCCGGCGGCAGCGGCATCAAAGCGGTCAACGCCGTAGACCTCGGCCAGATGAAGTGCGGTCTCGGCAACACCCAGCGAATGCACATAGCGCTTGCGCTTATCTTTCATGCGAACATCGAGCAGCTCTTGAATGCGCTTGAGCAGCGCGCGCTCATCGCCCTCAAACTGATCCTCTACCGACAACGTAGCCCCCATCACTCAAAATCTTCTTGACCCAAATCGGCATATAGCCTGCGCTTGCGAATGTAGCCGAGCACAGACTCGCTCGTAAGATAACGCACACTCATGCCGCGGGCAACTCGCTTACGAATGTTCGTCGAGCTGATCGCCAGCGCCGGAATCTGAATATAGCGCACATCGAACGGCAGCCCCGACTCTTTGATTCGGGCACGAGCCGTATCGATATCAAAACCCGGTCGCGTCGCCGCAATAAAGGTAGCAAGCTCAGCGATTCGCTCGGCATCATGCCAGGTCACAATATCGATAATCGCGTCGGCGCCCGTAATAAAGTAGAGCTTTACCTGCGGCGGGTAAAAGTCGCGAAGGGCATGAAGCGTATCGGCCGTATAGGTTACGCCCGGACGGTCAATCTCGAACCGGCTCGCCAAAAAGGCCGGGTTCGCGGCGGTGGCGAGGACAGTCATGGCATAACGGTCCTCGGCAGGCGTCACCGGCTTGTCAAGCTTAAAGGCAGGAGAACCCGCCGGCATAAAAAGCACAGCGTCCAAGTCGAGCGACTCGCGCGCCTGCTCGGCGGTCACCAGGTGCCCGTAATGGATGGGATCAAAGGTGCCACCCATAATGCCGAGCCTAAACTCCTGCCCATCCTCTAGAGGAAGCTCGGGCAGACCGATTCCACCGCGCAGCGACATGGCTTACTCGCCCTCCGAGGTCTCGGCATCGCCCGCGGCATCCGCCACATCGACAACCTCGACGCCCTCATCCGCAGCATCGGCCACGTCAATGGCCTCAACGGCAACGTCCTCGCCAGCATCATCGAGCTCCTCGTACTCCGAGAAGTCCTCGGCGCCCTCAAAGTCAAAGGCACGCTGGCAAATACGGACCTCATCGCCCGCACGGCAACCGGCCTTCTCGAGCGCGTCGTCGACACCCATACGCGCAAACTTATGCTGCAGGTAAATGACGGCTTCCTCGTTTTCCCAGTCGGTCTGGATGACCATGCGCTCGATGGCACGACCGACCACGCGGAAGGCACCGGGCTCTTCCTGAACAATGC
>URZR01000148.1 GCA_900552425.1 uncultured Collinsella sp.
CCGGTGCCGCCGTGCAGGGCTTTTTGACCGGCTATCAGACCATGGACCTGCTCGCGTCGCTCGCCTTTGGCATCATCATCGCCGAGACCATCCACGAGCTGGGCGTTACCGACGACAAGCGCGTGGCCTTCGAGATTTCGCGCTCCGGCGTGATCGCTGGTGTGCTCATGGCCATCATCTACTGCGGTCTGGCGCTTGCCGGCACGCAGCTGAGCACCGTGATGCCCGATGCCACCAACGGAGCCGCCATCCTCGCCCGCTCGGCCTCCATGCACTTTGGCCTTGCCGGCACGGTCGTGGTCTTTGCGATCTTCTTCCTCGCCTGCATGAACGTATGCATCGGCCTCATCAGCTGCTGCTCGCGTTACTTCTGCGAGACGTATGTGGTCGAAGGGGGAGCAGAGGCTTCCGAGGAGGCCATGCGCCGTCCCTTTGCGATACTCGCCTTTGTGTTCGCGGCGTTTTCGTGCGTGCTCTCAAACGTGGGTCTCGACGTGATCCTCATGTTCTCGGTGCCCATGCTCAACGCCCTGTACCCTGTTGCAATTGTTCTGGTGCTTATGGGCCTAGTGCACGGTTTTTGCGACGCGCATCCGCAGGTGTGGGTCTGGGTCGGCGGCGTTGTCGCGGTGCAGAGCGTGATCACCTCGATCCGCGACGCGTTCTTTGCAGGCGTGTGGCTGCCGTTCGATGCGCTGCCGCTGGCCGACATTGGAGCCGCATGGGCGCCGGTTGCCGTGGTGGCGTTTGTGATTGGCCTGCTCCACAGCCGGTTTGTCGCACATTCGAGGAGCTAGGGTATCGTCGCTTGCACAGGCGGGGAGTCTCCCCTATAATTTCCTTCGCTTTGGGACACGCAAGGTTTAGACCTTAGCTGCTCAACACCTTCGGGACGTGGCGCAGTTTGGTAGCGCGCCTGCTTTGGGAGCAGGATGTCGCAGGTTCAAATCCTGTCGTCCCGACCATATCTTGCGGGCGTAGTTCAATGGTAGAACCCCAGCCTTCCAAGCTGATGACGCGGGTTCGATTCCCGTCGCCCGCTCCAAGTAATTTGCAGGTCAGAGGTACGTTTACTTCTGACCTGTTTTGTTTTGACCGTCCGACGCGGGGCCTTTGCATTGGCAATGCTCGTCCCTGCTGATTAGGAAAGAAGTGACTGACATGGCAGATTTCAAGGCAGAATACCCCATCCCCGACTGCCTGGCGCCTGCCGCAATCGAGACCAAGACCGAGGCCGCCGGCGTTACCAAGGCCAGTCTGCCTGCCTCGAAGGCATTTTTGCTCGCCATGTTCGCCGGCGCGTTCATCGCCTTCGGCGGTCTGTTCTTCACGGTCTTTCTGAGCGATGCGTCCCTTGGCTGGGGCGCTCAGCGCTTTGTGGGCGGCCTGTGCTTTTGCCTGGGACTGGTGCTCGTGCTCATTTGCGGCGCGGAACTGTTTACCGGCAACTCGCTTATGGTCTGCGCGCTCAAGAGCAAAAAGATCACGCTCGTCCAGATGCTCAAGGCTTGGGTCGTTGTGTGGATCGGCAACTTTGCCGGCGCGCTGTTCGTTGTCTTTTTGGTTTACATGGCAGCTATTTATAAGCTCAACGGCGAGGCCGTTGCCAACACCATGGTGAGTGTCGCCGCCGGTAAGGTTTCGATTGACGCCGTCACCATCTTCTTCCGCGGCATTCTGTGCAACATCTTTGTGTGCCTGGCTGTATGGATCGGTACCGCCGGCAAGACCGTGGTCGATAAAGTCGTGGGTATTCTGCTGCCTATCGCCGCCTTTGTGTCATGCGGTTTTGAGCACTGCGTTGCCAACATGTACTTTTTGCCCATGGGTGCCGTGATGCACGCGTGCGGCTATGGAGCCGATGTCGCCGGCGCCGATGCCCTCAACGCCGCCGGGTTGGCGCTCAACCTTTCGGTCGCCACGCTGGGCAATATCGTAGGTGGCGCCCTGATCGTGGCGCTGGGCTACTGGTTTATCTACGCCAACAAAGAGTCCTAAAGGACCCAACCCATAACCGACCAAAAAGGGACAGGTTTATTTTGGCAGGTTTTGGACGAGGCGCTTCGCCGTCTTGTCGCGAGCTGCCATAATGGACCTGTCCCTTTTGTATTCGCGTCGTCACATTTTGGCCGATGACGACCAAGGGGGCCTGCTTTTTATTGATTATGTCGAAGGGCTTTCCATGAGCGACTGCGAATCCATGCCTGCCGAGGTGCGCGACCGCCTGCGCTCCATTCCCGCCGTGCACGAGCTGCTGGCCGAGTGGCCGGTCATGAAGGCTGCCGGCGATGCGGGCGACACGTTGGTGCGCGAGGCGATTGACGCCGAGCTCGATGCCGAGCGCGCGGCGATTCGCTCTGGCGCCCCCGCTAGGAATAAGCGCGAGCTCGCCTTGGCTATCGAGCGGCGGTGCCACCGCCTGTCGCTGCCGACCCTGCGCCCTGCCGTTAACGCGACGGGCGTTGTGATTCACACCAACCTGGGCCGCGCTCCGCTCGCGCCCGCGGCGGTGCGGGCGGTGACCGATGTCGCTCGCGGCTACAGCACGCTTGAGTATGACGTCTCAACCTGCGCTCGCGGGGGCCGCAAAGAGCATGCCGCGCGTCTGCTGCGCACGCTCACGGGGGCGCAGGACGCCCTGGTCGTCAACAATAACGCCGCGGCGGTGCTGCTGGTGCTTGCCGCGCATGCGTGCGGCAAAGAGGTCATCGTGAGTCGCGGCGAGCTGGTCGAGGTGGGCGGTAGCTTCCGCATTCCCGACATCATGGCGGCCTCGGGCGCCAAGCTTGTCGAGGTGGGCTCGACCAACCGCACGCATCTGGATGATTACCGAAGCGCCATCACGCCCAACACGGCGATGATCCTGAAGGTTCATCCTTCCAACTACCGCATCGAGGGCTTCCACGAGGAGGTTTCCGTGGCGGAGCTTTCTGCGCTGGCGCATGAGCACGGGCTTTTGCTTTACGAGGACCAAGGCTCGGGTGCTTTGCTTGCAGACGGGGTGCTCGCCGATGCGGGGGAGAAGTCCACGTCCGCCTCGCTTTGCGCCGGCGCTGACCTTGTCTCGTGCTCGGGCGACAAGCTACTCGGTGCTTCGCAGGCGGGCATTATTCTCGGCAGCGACCAGGCGATTGCCACTTGTGCCTCGCATCCGCTGATGCGCGCGCTTCGCCCCGGCAAGCTCACGCTCGCGGCCCTCGAGGCCACCCTGCGCCTGTATGTGGCCGGTTCCGATACGGCACATCGGGAGATTCCGGTGCTCAACATGCTATCCGGCGCGCCGGCTCCGCTCGAGCGTCAGGCCAAGCGCCTGCGCGACCGCATGCTGCGTAAACTTCGCGAGGCTCAGTGCGAGGAGGCGGTGGAATTGCAGGTTGTCGAGGGCGCCTCTGCCCCCGGCGGCGGCTCGCTGCCGACCGTCGAGCTCCCAACATTTTGCGTTGCCGTCTGTCCCGCCGATGGGCGCCTATCCGCCGATGGCCTAAAGCGCGCTATGGTACAGGAGCCCGATACGCCGGTTGTGACGCGCGTGCAGCGCGACCAGGTGCTGTTTGACGTCCGCACGCTTTTGCACGATACCGACCTTGACCTGTGTGCGTCTGCGTTGACGGATGCCGTGCGGGCGGGTTTGCGTCGATGACGGCGCGTGAGCTTGTCGAATGTCCCGTTGTCGTTGGAACGGCGGGACACGTCGACCACGGAAAGTCGGCCCTTATCGAGGCGCTGACCGGCAAAAATCCCGACCGTCTGGAGGTCGAGAAGCGCCGCGGTATGACCACGGAGCTCGGTTTTGGAGAGTTGGCGCTGCCGAGCGGCAAGATTGTCGGCCTGGTCGATGTGCCCGGTCATGCGCACTACCTGCGCGCGATGGTGCAGGGCGCCACGGGCATCGACGTGGCAGTGCTGGTGGTTTCTGCCGTTGAGGGCGTGATGCTGCAGACGCGCGAGCACGTGCACGTTCTCGAGTTGTTGGGCGTGACGCGCATGGTCGTCGCGCTCACCATGCGCGACCTGGCCGACGACGAGACGGCGGAGCTCGCCGAGCTCGATGTGATGGATTTCCTTTCGGGCACCGTGTTCTCCGATGCCCCCGTGGTCCCCGTGTCGTCGCGCACGGGCGAGGGCGTCGAGGACGTGCGCGGGGCGATCGATGCCGCGATCGACGCGTTTCTGGCTGAATCCGCCGAGCGCTCCGAGCGCCCCGGCTTGGCCCCGCGTCTGCCCATCGACCGCTGCTTTTCCATCAAGGGCTCGGGCACCGTCGTCACGGGAACGCTTCACGACGCCCCCATCATGGTGGGCGACGAGCTTGTCTCGAGCCCGGCGGGCGTGCGCTGTCGCGTGCGCGCGATTCAGGTGCACGGCGACACGCCGCGCGCGCTTCCCGGCCAGCGCGTCGCCCTCAACATCGTGGGCGACGGGGTCGATGTCCTGCCCCGCGGCGAGGTCGTCTGCGGACCGAGCGCCGAGGGCTCGACGCTTAGGCTTATCGCGCGCTTCACCTATCTGGGGCGCGAGGGCGCCAAGCCCGTGCCCTTCGAGTCCGGCGCGCGCGTCCACGTGATGGCGGGCACGGCCGAGGTCATCGGGCGCATCATGCTCATGGAGGGCGAGGGACCCATTGAGGCCGGCGAGACCCGCATCGTACAGGTCCGCCTGGAGGAGCGTCTTCCCGTGCGCTCGGGCGACGGCCTCATCGTGCTCGCGTTCTCGCCGGTGGTGCTTATCGGCGGCGGACGCGTGCTGCTTTCGCAGTG
>URZR01000149.1 GCA_900552425.1 uncultured Collinsella sp.
ACGCAGAACATTGCGAGAAGCGCCAGAGGCAGCACGCCGAGCGCGGAGGCCATCCAGCTAGGACCCCAACCGTCGACGGCGCCGTTCGCGCCCCAGTGCGTGGGAATCTGCGCAGGCAAGCTCGGCATCACCATGAGGTGCGCTACGACATTGGCGACGCACAGAGCGACCAGCGCAATCCACACGCGCGACGATACCCCCGTGGGGTGAATGCCCTTGTTTTCGTTATTCATCCTTATCACCTTCCGTGTTTGTAAAGCCCATAAACCAGCCAATTAAATCCTGCATGACGGTGGTGTTTAAGCTGTATACGATGTTTTGGCCATGGCGCTCGTCGGTCACCAACCCGGCGTTTTTGAGCGTCGCCAAGTGATGGCTCAATGACGGCTTGCTGATGTCAAAATGCTCGGCAAGCTCCCCGGCCGTACAATTGCCCTCGCGCAGCAGTTCCAAAATGCGCCGTCGCGTTGGATCGGCAAGCGCCTTAAAACCCTCTCCCGGCATAAGACCTCCTCTCATCATCTCTCATGACGCGCACACTATACTCGATATTTAGATGTTTGTCTAATTGTCTAATCTTACACTCAAAAAAATAGCCGCCCCCGCGTAATGCGAAGACGGCCACTTCTCACGCTACAAACGTGTTTGGGAGTTGGCCAACCCGCGGCAACGGGTGCCATCTGCTTCATCTTATGCGAATCCCTGCCTCATTTCCACAAGCCCCTAGGTCTCAAATGGAATCGCGATAATACCTATAATGACGATAGCTAAAACACGATTCGCTTCCCCATCGGAGGATGTCTATGACCGAAACCACAGCCGCAACTCCCAACGAGACACGCGACACCAAGCTCGAGATCATCATGGGCCGTGAGGCACTCGATAAGCTCGCCAACGCCACGGTGCTGGTGCTCGGCTGCGGAGGCGTGGGCTCCAACTGCTGCGAGGCACTCGCCCGCGGCGGCATTGGTCATTTTGTAATTCTGGACAAGGACATCATCGCGCCCAGCAATATCAATCGCCAGGCCATCGCCTTTCACAGCACCATCGGCAAGCGCAAGGTGGACGTGATGGAAGCCATGATTCACGACATCAATCCCGCCGCCACCGTTATCAAGCGCACCGAATACCTGCTGAGCGACAACATCGACGAGTTCTTTGCGAGCGTTTTTGAGCAGACGGGCGGCAAGCTCGACTACGTCGTCGACGCCATCGACACCATCTCGGCCAAGCTCACTATTGCCAAATATGCTCAGGACCACGGCATTCGTTTGGTTAGCTCCATGGGCGGGGCCAACAAGCTCCATCCCGAGTGCCTCCGCTTTGCCGACATCTTCGATACCGTGCGCGACCCTATGAGCCGCATTATGCGCAAAGAATGTAAGAAGCGCGGAATCAAGAGCCTGCATGTTTTATTTAGCTGCGAGGAATCGGTTAAGACACAGCCCCGCGACCCTTCCAACATCCACGAGCGCACCGAGCTCGGAACCGCCAGCTTTATGCCGCCCATCATGGGTCAGATGATTGCCGGCGAGGTTATCCGCCAGATCAGTGGGCGCGGCACCGAACGCGTGCGCGCCGATGGCCAGCGCCTAGACTAGTGGAGCGCGCCGAGATGGGGCCCCAGTTAATTGATGCACACTGCCATCTTGATTTAATGGCTCACCCGGACGCCGTTGCCGATGAGGCGACGGCACTGGGCTTGGGTCTATTTGATTGCGGCGTCGATCCACGCGACTTTTCGGCCGCAAACGAGCGCGCCCGTCGCCAACCAGGCATCATCGCTGGCATTGGGCTTCACCCCTGGTGGCTCGCCGACGGCCGCTGCGGTCCTGCCGAAGTCAATCTGCTTTGCGAAGTTGCTGCCCACGAGCACTATGTCGGCGAGGTGGGACTCGACTTTTCCGCGCGCTTTGCCGGAAGCGAACCGCTACAAATACAGGCATTTGACCGGCTCTGCGACTCACTCGTGCAGCGTTCTCTTGCCGGGCGCGTGATATCAATTCACGCCGTTCGTTCGGCAGGAACCGTACTGGACGCCCTCGAATCGCACGGATTACTCATCCCAAACCCCGACTCCCCCGTTATCATCTTCCACTGGTTTAGCGGCACCTCGGACGAGCTCGTCCGCGCGCGTAATGCGGGCTGCTATTTTTCCGTCAACGAACGCATGCTCGCGTCTAAACGAGGGCGCGAATACGTACGACAGATTCCACTCGACCGTTTACTGCTCGAGACCGATGCACCGGCGGAGGCAAACACAGAAACAAGCGCGCGGTCGCTCATCAGATCGCTCACATGGACCTCAGAACGCATCGCCTCACTCAAAAACTGTGCCGCAAAGCACATCGAGTCGGCAGTTTTGGCAAATTCACGCTCTGTTTTTGGCCTTCGCTAAGCTCGGTGTGCAAAAAATGCCAAATATGAGTACTGTTGCAAATCTAGTCACATTATTTACGGCAAAATAACATCTTGATAATGCACAACCGTTCATTATCAAGATACTTAAAATCATTTTTAGCAGGTTTTAATCGCTCGCAGACACCCAACTAGGCTCTCAAAAGCTTGATTTCGCTGTTACTAAATTAGTGACAGTACTCATATTTGGCATTTTTTGCCCACGGGGTCCCGGGGAGGCGACAATTCGACTCACCGGGACTGCTCTCACCTATTCGGAAATCGGCGCTCCATGGCCCCAGGAGCCTTCCATGCCGCATACGGTCGAAGCAAACCCCGCCGCAAAGTCGAGTGCGCGCTCGATGGCCTCAGCACCATCCTCGCCACGCTTGGCGGAATCGAGATAGCACATCAGGAACGAAGTCAGGAACGAGTCGCCCGCACCCATGGTGTCCTTCATATCTGCCACGGGCTTGGCATGCTGCCGATAGTAACGCCCGCCGTCATAGGCAATGCAGCCCTCGGCGCCAGCCGTTGCGGACACAAAACATGGGCCCAGGCTCTTCACCCAGGCAAGGCGCTCGCGAATCTCATCCTCGCTCGCAGCGTCTGCCGCGCTAAAGAACGCGAAGTCAACGTAGGGAGCAATCTGCTCGTAGTACTCGTCGGTCGAATCGTCCGAGAAGTCAAACGAAACCGTGATGCCCGCGGCCTTCAACTTGGGAAGTTCACGCTCGGTAAAGCAATAGTTGCCCGAATGAACCACATCGAACTGCTTCATGTACGAAAGATCAAAACGATCGAGGACATAGCGCGCATCGCCACGGATACCGCCCTCGTTGGAGCCAAGGAAGACACGGTCACCATCGACCACAGTAACGCGTGCCGCACCATTCTCGCCGATGAGCTGCTTGCATTTGGCTAGTTCAACGTCCTCATCCTCAAGACTCGCAATCACATGCTCGGCAGCAGCGTCATTACCAAAGATGCCCATATACGCGGAGCGCGCGGCTCCGCATTTCTTGGCATACACGGCAAAGTTCACCGCATTGCCACCCGGATACATCGTGTGGATATGCTCGTAGCGGTCGACGACGTTGTCGCCAAACCCCAGTGCGCTCACGTTAAATGCCATGACGCCACCTCTCTCTTATGTCAACGGAACCACTGTTGTGACAGCAGTACCGCCCAGGATCTACGCGAGTCCCAGCAGTTCCGGCAGCTGGTCGATAATCTTGTCCGCGGCATCCTGGCTAAAGCCAAAGCGCTCCTCGCGCTTGGCAATGACTGTCAGGCCGGCTCGCTTGCCGGCAGTGATGCCAGGCACCGAATCCTCAACGCAGCAGCAGCGATTCGCGGGCAGCCCCAGCAGGTCCAACGCATGCAGGTAGATATCGGGCTCGGGCTTGCTCTCCTTAAACTGCTCGCCGCTCACCACATACTCAAAGGCATCCGACAGCCCGCATGCGTTGAGCACCTCCTCGATGCTATCCATGGGAGATGAGCTGGCAAGCGCCACACGAACGCCGCGGCGCGGCAGCTCTCGAATCGTATCCACGGCGCCTGGGTTAATCAAAGCCTGATAGTCGCGCGGACGCTTATGCGCCCACTCGTCCCAACGGGCCAACGCTTCCTCGCCAGTAAAATGCCCCTTACCGGCGCGCTCAAACCAATCGACCAGCATATGCAGGAAGAACTGATGCGAGGTACCGACCTGCCCATTCAACTCCTCTTGAGTCAGATTAAGCCCAAGCTCCTTGGCAAACGCGGCAGTCTCGCCCAGGTAGTAATACTCGGTATCGACAATCACGCCGTCCATGTCAAAGATAACGGCGTCGAACGGAAATGCGGACACGGCACCCTCCCTAACAAAAGGGCGCCTGTAAGCAGGCGCCCGAACCATGCATTATCGGCGATTCTAACCCAGCAGCTTATCCAGCGCCACCGCAATACCGTCTTCATTGTTATTAGCGGTCACCATCTGGGCCACAGCCTTAACCTCATCGACGGCGTTGCCCATGGCAACACCGGTGCCGGCCCACTCAATCATGGACTTGTCGTTCTGGCCGTCGCCAAACGATACGACCTCGCTGGCATCGATGCCGAGCTTGGGCAGGGCACCCTCGAGCGCACGGGCCTTGTCGATACCGGGCGCCGTGTACTCAAAGTACCAGTCGGCCGTAAACATGCCCGAAAGCGCCTGGGTAAAGGGCGCATACATCTCCTCGTAATGCGCCTGCAGGTAGGTCGGATCGCCCGCCGTCAGCAGCTTGTCCACGGGATAAGTGTCCACGACCTCATGCAGG
>URZR01000150.1 GCA_900552425.1 uncultured Collinsella sp.
CAACACGAAATAACTCAGAAACATACTTACCTTATGGGTTATTCTACCTACCAAATAGGGACAGGCACCTTTGTGGTGGTTCTTGCAGATGTGGTGGCCTGTCTCGCTGCTTTGTCTCAATCTGTAACAGTTAGACGAGGAAATGGGTTCTACCTGTTACAGATCGAGATTTTCTCTTTAGGGGAATTCGAATGTCTCAATCTGTAACATCTGGACGGCCAGAAGGTCTCTATCTGTTACAGATTGAGACAAAGGTCAGGGACTAAGACGTCTTTTCTAGATCTGTAACAGTTAGACGGGAATTCGGGCCATAGATGTTACAGATTGAGATAATTGAGCTGTGAAAACAAAAACCTCCGCATGGGTGCTTCCCTTGCGGAGGTTTTTTACTCGTTGAGTAGCCTTACGGCCTCGGCGGCCATGTTCTCGACCGTCATGCCGTTCTGAGCGAGCAGCTCGTTGGGGTCGTAGCGGTCGGGGAAGCCCTTGGCGATGCCGAAGGTGCGCGTGCGCACGGGCGTGCAGGCCAAGTAGCACGCGACGCGTTCGCCCCAACCGCCGTCCAAGATGCCGTCCTCGAGGGTGACGACAACGCGATGCTCGGCGGCAAGGCTGTCGAGGAACTCGCGGTCAAGCTCGGTTGCAAAGCGAGGGTTGACGAGCGTGGCCTCGATGCCGCACTCGGCAGCCAAGCGATTTGCCACGCGCTCGCCCAGCTCAAAGAAATCGCCGAGCGCGAGCACGGCCACGTCGCGGCCCTGGCGCACCACGTTGTAGTGCGCGAAACCGTAATCGGCGTCCTCGGCGGGCGCCAGATCGGGGCGGCTTACCAAGCCAATGCCCGGCACGCGAATCGCCACGGGATGCTCGCGGTGGTCGAGCGACCAGCTCAGCATGGACAGATATTCCTCCATGCAGGCCGGCGCCAAGTAGTGCATGTTGGGAAGACCGCCCAGCATGGAAATATCAAAGAACGAGAGATGCGTCTCGGATGTGGTGCCAAAGATCGACGCGCCAAATACCAGGATGGTTGCGGGGGCGTCGTTGAGGCACAGGTCGTGCCACAGTTCGTCGTAGGCACGCTGCAAAAACGTGCCGTACACACCAAAGACCGGCTTGGCGCCCGAGCGCGCAAGCGCGGTGGCAAAGGTCACGGCATGCTCCTCGGCAATGCCCACATCGACGAACTGTTTGCCGGCTGCGGCGCGAAGCTCTGGTGTAAAGCCCATGATATAGGGCGTTGCGGCCGTGATGCCCACGACCTGCGGATCGCGCTCTATGGCAGCGCTCAGGGCCTCGCCCGTAATGTCGGCATAGGTGCGCGGCGCAGGCTCGCTCGGATGGCCCGGGCAGAGCTTGCGCCCAGTCGCCATGTCAAACGGGCCTACATGATGCCAGCGCTCGGGGTCGCTCTGGGCCGGCTCAAAGCCCTTGCCCTTCGCGGTGGAGACGTGCAGCACGATGGGATGATCGATATCGCGCAGTTCCTGCAGCACGTCGACTAGGGCCAACACATCGTTACCGGCGTCCAGATAGCGGTAGTCGAGCCCCATCGCGCGGAAAACGTTGCGCTCACAGGCGCCGTTGCTGGCGCGCAGCTCGGCCAGATTGCGATACAGGCCGCCATGGTTCTCGGCAATGGACTGGTCGTTATCGTTGACGATGATGATCAGGTTGCTGTCGAGCTCGGCGGCATTGTTAAAGCCCTCAAACGCCAGACCGCCCGAAAGCGAACCGTCGCCAATGATGGTGATGACGTTGTACGCATCACCCGCCAGGTCACGAGCGTGCGCCAAGCCGCAGCCCAGGCTCACCGATGTGGAGGTGTGGCCCATGGCGAACAGGTCGTGTTCGGACTCGTCGGGATTGGCAAAGCCAGAGGCCTCGCCGTAGCGTGCCGGGTCGATATAAGTGTACGCGCGCCCAGTCAGCGCCTTGTGGGCATAGGTCTGGTGCGACACGTCAAAGACAATTTTGTCGGTGGGGGAGTTAAACACGCGATGAAGCGCAACCGTAAGCTCAACGACGCCCAGGTTGGGGGCAACGTGCCCGCCGACGGCGGCGGAGCTTTCGAGGATGGCGTGGCGGATCTCGCCGCAGAGCAGCGGAAGCTCGGCGCGATCGAGAGCCTTGACGTCCTCGGGCGTTGTCGTTTGCGTAAGCAGCATCGTTGTGGGTTACTCCATGCGAATCGTGCGCCGGCACTCCCTCGGCCGGCACAATTGCACAAGACAGTCTCGCACATTTTGGCGTTTGATATGTGACGGCGGCGCGGTAATTCGCCAACTGGTGGGGCAAAACGTTTTGTCCGATGCCATACTGATAAGTTCCATGATGATTTTATTCATTGCGTGCAGGCTGTGGCTTGCCGCCGAGCGCCGCCGGAAGGAGGCCGCATGTCCGATACCGTTCGTGCCGAGAAAATCGCGTGCGAAGTAGACCATGCTGCCCGTCAACTGGCACAGGCGGGCCGTCTGGACCTGACGCGCGAGTTTATCCAGCATGGCGATGTGACGGTGTATACGCATGTGACCTCGGTGGCGCGGGCAAGTCTGTCCTTTGCCGAGCGCCTGGGCCGCGTCGGTATCTCCGTCGACCGCTTGTCGCTGCTGCGCGGGGCCCTGCTGCACGATTACTTTCTCTATGACTGGCACGATCCCGACCCAAGCCATCGACTGCATGGCTTTCGGCATCCGTTTTTTGCCCTGGCGCGTGCCGAAGAGGATTTTGAGCTGACGTCGCGCGAGCGGAATATCATCGCGCGCCATATGTTTCCGCTGGTACCGGTGCCGCCGACGTGTCGCGAGGCATGGATTGTGTGCCTGGCGGATAAATGGTGCGCGCTGCGCGAGACGATTGCCGGCCGTCTGCCGCGCAAAGACAGGGCGGACGATGACGTGAGCAGCGAATCGAACGAAAAGAGGAGAGGGTAGACGGTGGAAACCGCGATCGACATGGCATTTGACGGCGCGACGCTTGCCGCCTGTCCGCTCTCGGCGCTGGTACTCTCGTTTGCCTTCTACGGTTTTTGCGGCTGGGTATGGGAGTCGACAGTCTGCGCCATGCTCAACCACGGACGCTTTGCCAACAGCGGCTTTTTGCTAGGGCCGTGTTGTCCCATCTACGGTGCGGGCGGCATCGCGTGCTGGTTGCTGCTGCGTGGAATCCCAGACGCCTCGAGCCAGTTTGTCGCTGCCGCGCTCGTATGCAGCGTGATCGAATATAGTGTGGGCGTGCTGTTGGAAAAAACGACGGGTGCCCGGTTTTGGGATTACTCGCATCTGCCGTTTAACCTGCACGGGCGCATCTGTCTGTACTGGGCCTGCGCGTTTGGCTTGGGTGCGTTGTGTATTTGCCGTTTAGTGGAGCCGGCATTGCTGGGGCTGCTTGGCCATCTGCCGGTGCTGATTGTGCGGCTGTCCGCCTTTATCGTCGCGGTCGCGATGATGGTCGATGCGGTGTGCTCGTTGGCCAGCTGGCGCCGCCTGTCCGATCAGCTTGAGCGTGTGCGTGCCGACCTTGCCGACCGCATCAATGAGTCGCTTGCCGACGCCTCCGACTCTATGCTCGAACGTATTCCCAATTCGGCGATCGACTCGGTGGCGCAGACGCATATCCGCGGTCGCGCCGTTAACGCTTGGCTGGCCGAGCTGGGCGACGCGGCGCTCGATGCCCTGCGCGAGAAGGCTTCGATGCCGACGTATATCTCGGATGGTGCTCGCGGCCTGGCGCTTGCCGCCCGCCGCGTGGCCGATGCCGCGCCGAGCATGCCGCGTCCGTCGCTCAGTCGTCGCCTTGCCGGCAAGCGCATGAGCCGTCCGGTGCCGAGTGTGTCGCTCAGCCGTCGTGACCTGCGCTTCTTTAACGCCTTCCCGCGTCTGCGCATCAATCGCTACGAAGGCGTCATCCGAGCTACCGACCTCCGCGACCGAGCCCGCGAGCTGTTCCGGCGCTAGCTGGGACGGGCGCGCTCACGGCTTCCTTGCTCGCGTATTTCCCGTTCGTTTCGCGTCCGTTGCCGCGTCGTTTCCAAGATTGCGGCACCGTTTCCATTCGACAACGCAGCGTTTAACAACGCCGTATCTGGTCTACACCAGTTGTTCCTCGGCCGCATTATGGGCGCCGACAACGTCCATGCGACCAAGGGGGAGCGAATGTACGATACGGGATCGACAACGTTTATGCTCATCTGCACTATGCTCGTGTTTTTAATGACACCGGGTCTGGCGTTTTTCTATGGCGGCCTGTCCAGGCGCAAAAATGTCATCAACACCATGCTCATGTGCTTTGGCGCCATTGGCCTGGTCGGTGTGCTGTGGATTGTTGCCGGCTGGTCGCTGGCCTACGGCGGCGACGGCTCGAGTCCGTTTATTGGAGGCCTTGACCAGCTGCTGTGCCTGCCGGTGCTCAACCAGGTGCTGCAGGCGGCCGAGGGCAGTGCCGCGGACGGCGCCCTCTGCCCCCAGATCATCAACATCGCCTTCCAGATGGCGTTTGCCATGATCACGGCCGCTATCGTGACGGGCAGCCTAGCCGGTCGCGTTAAGTTTGGCGCCATGACGGCTTTCCTGGGTATTTGGCTGCTCGTGGTCTATGCGCCACTCGCCCACATGGTCTGGGGCGGCGATGGCTCTTTTATCGGCAACATCATCGGCGCGCTCGACTTTGCCGGCGGCGACGTGGTGCACATTTCGTCTG
>URZR01000151.1 GCA_900552425.1 uncultured Collinsella sp.
TTACGTGCCGTTACGCGATGGTTGCGCTGTAGGAGGCAACGTCCTCGTAGGAATCGGTCAGGTAGGCGTCGATGCCGATGGTCGTGTTGACTAGGCTGTCGAAGCTGTCAAGCGTGCCGTTCGAGAAGGTGAACTCTTCGGTGGCGTTGGTGCCGGGCATCAGGTGGGCCGAGAACCAGGCTTCCTTCATGGTGCCGTTGACGTTTGTCTTGCCGGTGGGGGCGTAGAAGGTCAGGTCCTTGTCGCTCTTGTTGGTGATGTTGACGACAAAGCCGATGTCGCCCCAGTCGTCCTGGAACTTCTCGGTGATGGTGATGGTGCACAGGTCGTCATCGGCGACAGTGACGGCGGGGGAGATTTCGACGCTCTGGACATCGCCGTCTTCGACGGCCTCCTCGACTTCCTCTTCCTTCTCGGCGGCCTCGCGATCCTTCTTCACGGTACCGGACAGGTCCTTATCGGACTTGCTAAAGATGAGCTTGTCCTCGCCGTCCTCAAGGACAAGCTTGCCGTCCTCGAGCTTCACGTCGGTCGTCTCCTTGTCGACGGTGATACTCGCGGTGGTAGCGTCCTTGGCCTCCCACTTTAGGTCGGAAACTTCGGAGAACAAATCGAGGCTACCTGTGCCGTCTTCGTCCAGGACCAAGATGCAGCTGATGCCCCATTCCTCGAACATATCCATATACTCATCGGTCAGCTCTTCGCCCTCCGTGGTTCCACCCGAGAGCTTCCAGCTGCCGACAAAGTTGGCCTTGGGGTCTTTGCCGCCGCTGCAGCCCGTGAGGGCAAAGGCGAGCGCCAAGACGCATGTCAGAAATGCGAGTGCGGACTTTTTGAACGTTGTCTTCATGGTGTCCTCCTTCTTGTGTGAAAACCCATAGAAGCAAATGCGGGGGTGGCGGATCCCCCGCCAATTACCAGATAAAGGGGTTAGGGCCTAGGCGTTCCGCAGTTGCTGCAGAACTTGCCGCCGTTTTCGCTACCGCAGTTGGGGCAGAACCACTTGGCCGGCGCCGGGGCGGGTGCGGGACTGCCGCACTCGGAGCAGAACTTGCCGGTGGTGGTGGCGCCGCAGCTGCAGGGCCACGTGCCGGCCGCAGGTGCGGCGGGAGCCGGTGCGGGAGCGGGTGCCGGAGCCGGCTGCGGGGCGGTCTGCTGCTGCGCCTGGCCGGCGGCGAACAGCTGGCTGGCGTTCATACCGCCCATACCACCTGCCATGCCAATGCCCATAAAGCCTGCCATCGCGCCGTTGGGATTGGCGGCTGCCGCGCGCATTGCGTCGCTCTGGGCGCTGGCAATGTTGGCTGCCGCCATAGTGGGATCGCGCATGACGGCGGCTTTCTGCAGGTCCTTGATCATCTGCTCGTCCTCTTGCGAGGCAGCGATGGAGTTGACGCCAAAGCTCACGATCTCGACGCCGCGCAGGTCACGCCAGTCGGCAGAGAGGACCTCGTTGAGCGCGCGGGCGAGCTCGGTGGTGTGGCCGGGGATGGCGCTGTAGCGGATGCCCATTTCCGAGATCTTGGCAAAGGCGGGCTGCAGGGCGGTGAGCAGCTCGGACTTAAGCTGGCTGTCGATCTTGTCGCGCGTGTAACTATCGGTCACGTTGCCGCATACGTTGGTGTAGAACAGCAGCGGGTTGGTGATGCGGTACGAGTACTCGCCGTTGCAGCGCACGGAGATGTCGACGTCCAGGCCAATGTTGTTATCGACCACGCGGAAGGGCACGGGCGAGGCGGTGCCGTACTTGTTGCCGATGATCTCCTTGGTGTTGATGAAGTAGACGCGCTGGTCCTTGCCCGCGTCGCCGCCAAAGGTAAAGCGGCTGCCGATATTGGCAAACGTCTCCTTGATGGAGTCGCCCAGGTTGCCGCTAAAGACGCTCGGCTCGCTGCCGGTGTCGAAGACGAACTCGCCGGGCTCGAGCGCTACCTCGATGATCTTGCCGTTTTGCACCACGAGCATGCCCTGGCCGTCGTTGACGGCGATGACCGAGCCGTTGGAGATGACGTTGTCCTCGCCGCGCGTGTTGGAGCTGCGGCCACCGGTGCGTTTGCTGCCCTTGCAGGCCAAGACGTCAGCAGGCATCGATTCGCAGTAGATAAATTCCTTCCACTGGTCGGCCATGACGCCGCCGGCAGCTCCCAATCCAGCTTTCAAGAGTCCCATGGTGATCTTCCTTTCTCGTCAAAGGCCGGGTGGTATTGGTCGGATTGCTTAGTCGTCCTTGTCGTCTTTCATGACAACGGTGGTCTCGGTGTGGTTGAAGGTGTCGTGCTTCTCGGTCAGGTCGAGCTCGCCGCAGTACTCGTCGGCGTGGGTGGCCTCGTTGGCCGTCTTGAGCTGGCCTACCAGTAGCACGTCTCCGATAATCACGATGATCAGCGGCGCGATGATGTTGATGAGAATGCCCTCGACATCGAAGGTGAGGTAATCTGGATCGAAGGCGTATTCCCCCATAAAGAGAATCTGGGAGAGGATAAATCCGATCACAAAGAACAGCACCGAGGCAATAGCGAGCTTGGGCTTGGAGCAGGGAAGCTCGCCGACCATGCGGCCGGTCTGGCCGTTCATGGCAAACAGGTAGCTCTTGCCGTTCCACGAGGTGGAGAGCATCCAGACGGGGAACAGGGCGTAGTCGCTGTCTTCCCAGGTGTAGTCGAGCTGCTTGCTTTCGACCGTGGCATCGTCGTATTCGTCGACGACGGTCTCGCGCAGGGCCGAGATCGTGCTCTCCTCCATGCGGCGCTCGGCGCGCGCCTTGCACGTCTCGCAATCCTCATCGTAACGGTTGGCGATGTAGCCGGGCATATATGCGACCGAGAACGGACGCAGCGCGTCGTAGTCAAACGGCTCGATGGCGTCCATGTGGCCGTCGGGCATCTTGGACGATCCGTCGACGGGCACGCGCTTAAACGAGATATTGCCCTTGCGATAGGCATCGTAGTGGTCGGTGGTCGTGACGGTGCGGTCGGATTCCTCGGTCACGGTCTCGTTGGTCGCGTCAAAGTACACTTCGCCGTCAACGCGGGCGCCGTAGAGCCAAAACGGCACGTAGACACCTTGGACCTCGTCGATGTGGTTGCCGGTGACAAAGCTCTTGGGCAGCAAGATCTTGCCCTTGTAGTGTTCCTTGAGTGCGGCCGTGACGTCATCGCGCCCGAGCTTAAACGGAATCACCAGGTCGGGCGAGAAGTCGCCAGAGAGCTGGCCGGGCGCCACGGCGGAGTTGCCGCAGTACGGGCAGGTGGTGACGGCGACGGTGCCGTCGGACACGAGCTCGGCGCCGCACGACGAGCAGATGTAGCCGGCGTTTTGGGCGAGCTCCTGCACGGCATCGTCGACAGCAGGTTTGGGAGCTGCGGCTGCGGCATCGGCTTTGGCATCTGCCTTGTCCTGGCGCTCGCGATAGAGGGCCTCGACTTCTTCGACTTCAAAGCGTGAGTCACAGTAGTCGCAGACGAGCTTTTGCTCGGCACTGGCAAAGTGAAGGGGGCCGCCACACGCGGGGCACTGATAGTTGACGCTCTCGAAGGCCATGATCGGTCCTTTCCGTGCCGGAGGCTATGCGCCGATGGCGCCGCCGCAGTATTCGCAGCGCCCGCTGGCATCGGGAATGGTGGTGGCTCCGCAGAAGGGGCAGGTCACTGCGGTCTTGGGGGCCTTGGCGGCCACGACGCTGTCGCGCGTCTCCTGGCGCAGCTGCACCAGCGCGTCGCGGACCTCGGTTGCCTGGCGCTTGGCCTCGCGGTATTCGATGGAACCGCGCTGATCGATGGTGGAGTCGTTCACGCGCAGGTTGATCTCGGTAAAGTACGGCGTGTTGACGTGGATGGTCAGATTAAAGTCGTAATCCAGGTCGTAGCGCGGCGGGTTGTAGCTCTCGCGCTCGCCGTCCTCGGTCTCGCGATAGATTTCGGTGCGATGCTCGTCGATATCCATATCGCAGCCGAGTACCTGCGAGAACTCGATGATGTCGGGATTGGCGTCGCGCCAGCGGCTCTGCGAGGTAATGATCAGCAGGCCCGCGTCCTCGTCGAGCATGATGTTGGTGCGCCCGGCAGAAAGCGTGCGCGTGGGGTTGAACGACGCCAGACGCTCGGCATTGGCCTCGCGGTAGGCGAGTTGCTCGCGGATATCGTCCGCGGTGCTGGAGCGATAGCCGCCAAAGAAGGGGGAGAGCTTGCCGGCGCACTCTTTGCACAGGTAGCCTTCATTGATTTTTGTCTTACCTAGAAGTCCCAGCTCGGTACCGCAAATCGCGCACTCTTTCTTCTCGAACATCTTGTCAAAGAAGCCCATGGCTGCCTCCCATCAACTGGTAGCGTGTGTCACTTTTGATGATGGGGGAGTGCGCGATCTTTCACGATACCCAGACGGCTCAACGAGTCTCCACAACTGGGACACATGGCCCATTTTTCATCCGGCACATAGGGACACTCTTTGCCGCGGGTAGTCATTGGGCACTCATTGGGGACGTACTTAAATGAGTGGTAGTTGGAGACACTCCTGGCCGAGCTAGAGGTCGCGCGCGCCCCTTCCGGTCCATGCGGCTCAAAATCGCGGCGTGATGTGGACGGCTGGGGTCGAATTGGCAGCATTTCGAGCTCGGCTTTGATATTGAGACTGGTTCTCTATTAAAATTGATTTCCAAGCGTTGAGCGGGGGGTGTTCC
>URZR01000152.1 GCA_900552425.1 uncultured Collinsella sp.
TGGGCATCAGCTCACGGCGCACGCCGCCGTCTGCGATGTAGATCATGCCGTCCTTGAGGAACACGCCGTTGGCCAGCTCCTGCGTTTTGCTGGTGCAGAACAGATTGCCGGACGCCTTGAGCGAGCGCGTCACCTCATCGTCGAGATTGAGGATCAGCTTGTCGTTTTCGCCCTGATTGCGGTAAATGGCAGTCTTGGCCTGCACATACTCGTCAAAATCCTTGTGGTAGTCCAGATGATTGGGCGTCAGATTGGTAATCGCCGCAATGTGCGGAGAGTGCTTCATGCCCATCAGCTGGAACGAGGACAGCTCCACGACTGCAAGGTCGTTTTCAGTCATCGTGTCCACGCGGGGGAGCAGGGGCGTGCCGATATTGCCGCCGAGATGCACGGTATAGCCCGCGTGCTTCAAAATCTCGCTGACGAGCGTGGTGGTCGTGGTCTTGCCGTCCGAGCCGGTGATGCCGATGATCGGACACGGGCAGACCGCGAAGAAAAGCTCCATCTCGCTGGTGATCTCCGAGCCGTTTGCGCGCGCCTTCTCAAGAAAACGCGGGTGAACGCCCGGGGTACGGAAGATAACGTCCTCATCGAGCGCATCAAGGTAATGCGGGCCGAGAACGAAGTCTACGCCGAGGGTAGCGAGGGTAGCATAGCCGTCGCCAAGCTCGGTGGGTTCTTTTTTGTCATGCACGGTAACGCGCACGCCTGCAGCGCGCAGCATACGGATGAGCGGCATATTGCTCACGCCCGCGCCGATTACGCCGACCCGTTTATCCGACAGGCCGCCGAGGTATTGTTCTAATGCTGTCATAAATGCGTAACACCGCCTTTTTCGTTTATCAGTATACAGGATTTCCGCAGATTTTGCAAGTGCCAAAAGGGTAACAGGCTTCGTGCGCTATACCTTATTATATATAGGGACGGAACGCAGCATCCGCGGGACACGGTCTGCCGGAGGGACGAGGTCGTTCCGACAGCAAAAAACCGCCCGTGAAGGCGGTTCTTGAATCGTATATATGACTGGTGCGTAAGCCGGGTTCTGTCGTGGACGGTCATCTATCTCGAATGCACGTTGCCGTGCATCTCAAGCCGCCAGTCGGGACGATCGGGCAAATCATAGTCCCAGTCGGCGTTGCTGCGGATAGAGTTTACAGACCTCCCATGTTGCCATGGGACGTGGTGAGCTCTTACCTCGCCTTTCCACCCTTACTGCCTTATGCGGACATAAAACAGCGGTATATCTCTGTTGCACTATTCCTAAGGTCACCCTCGGCGGACGTTATCCGTTATCCTTGCCCTGTGCAGCCCGGACTTTCCTCATACCCGAAGGTACGCGACCGTCAGCACCAGTCACGGTGAGTATTATAACACAAAAAACGGACGGACGCAAATTTTTTTCGTGTTATTTTGGACTGCGCAGGATAAAGAGCAGACTGAGCGCGCAGGCGAGCGCCTCGACCGCCGGGAAGGTCAGCCAGACGCCGGTGACGCCGAGCAGCGCGCTCAGCGCGAACAGCACGGGCGGGATAGCAATGATGCTGCGAACGAGCGAGATGATAAAGCCGCGCGAGGCCTGTCCGGCGGCGCTGAAGTAGGCGGCCGCGATAATGTTGATGCAGGCGGCGAGAAAGCCGGCGAAGTAGATGCGCAGGCCGGGGACCGCACAGGCCGCGAGCGCCGGGTCGTGCTCGCTGTTGAACACGGCGGTGATGGGGGAGGCGAACACGAAAACAAGGACGTACATCAGCGCCGAGATGGCGAGCGCGGTGGTGACGGTCCAGCGCAGCAGACGGCGGCGGTCGGCTTCGGCGCTTCGGCTGATGAGCGGCTGTACGCCGGTGGACAGGCCGGTGAAGATGGCCGACTCGACGAGGGCGAGGTTCGCGATCACGCCGTAGGCCGCGACGGCCGTGTTTCCGGCGATGCGCAGCAGCACGAGGTTGATGAGCAGCAGCGTGATGCCGATGCCGATGGCACCGGAGCAGAAGCCCTCGATGAGCGTCTCCGCGTTGAACACGCGCGAGATGTCGCGCTTGCTCGCGCCGATGGCGCGCAGAATGCCGATCTCCTTCGTGCGCTCCAGAACGCTGATGTACGTGATGATGCCGATCATGATGGAGCTCACCACCAAACTGATACTCACGAATGCGATGAGCACCAAGCTGATAGTATTCACGATGTCGGTCACCGAGCCCATGATGATGCCCATGTAGTCGGTATACGAGATTGCCTGCTCATCGTGGCCGGCGGCTTTGACCTGCTTGTTATACGCATCGATGCGATCGAGTACGCGCTCCTTGGCCTCAAAGTCGCGCGGGAAAATCTTGACCGAAATGGGGTCCGCCTCGTCCGCATAGCCCAACGTGGTCAGATTGTTGTCGTAGGTGAGCTTCGACGCCTTGGCATAGCTCATCATGAGCGAGCTCAGATCCTCGGCGTCCATGTTGAAGTGGATGGCACGAGCAAAGGCGCCCGCATCCACGCGCATGGCGCTCGCCAGGTTGGCAAAACTCGAAGACATCTGCGTCGCCATTTGGTCCATGAACCCTGCCGCACCCGCCTTGAGCTGGGTTGATACCGTCGTCGCAATCTGCTCGCTGACCGCCTTCATCACCTGATCCATAGACTGCTGCAAATACGGAGCCAGCTGCTTTTGCACATAGTCGCCCATCACCTGCTGCAGACGCTCGGCCAAGGCATCGCCGCCCAACGCCTTGAGCTGAGCCAGGCATTGCTGGGCTGCGGCATCATTCTCAAGATACGCCGAGAATGCGGCAGCAAGCTTTGACGCGTCCTTAAGATCTTCGGGCGACAGCGCCTTAAACTGATCAGACTGCAGAAAGCCCTCAAACAGCTGGTTGGCAAGCGTTCCTACCTGCTGCATCTGCTCGGGCGTGAGTTCCAGACCGTCAAAGATGCCCGAGAAATCTGGGGCCGGCGCTTTGGCCATGATGTCGCTGAAGTCGATGTCCTTCCCAACGCCCGAAAGGTCAAGGTCCAGCCCGGACAAGTCGATACCAGAAAGGTCTATACCGCCGGCCGCACCCGAGAGCGCCGACGTATCGAACGAGAACGCACTCTTGAGCGCCGCTTCGTCCACACCGAACATGCTGCCCAAATCCACGCCCTGTTTGGCCTCGCCTTGCAGTTCATCGAAAGACTTGCCCGTAAAGACATCCGTCTCGGGGTGGGCGAGCTGCTCCTGCACAATCTGCGAATCGGCGGCGCGCTCCATAAGCTGGCGAGTCAGCGCATGCGTATAGGCAATGCCCGGGGACAATGCGCTCGCGTTTGCCGCCTCGTTGGGTCGCACCACGCCCACAATGCGCACGTCAATACCGTCGGCAACCTTGGCTTTCATAAAGTCGGCGTCGCCAGACATGTCAGTCCACATGCCGGTCTCTTCGTTTTTGCGATAGGCATCGGCCGGCGACAACACCTTAAACGTCGTGGACAGTGCATCGTCGTAGGTAAAGTCGCTGCCGGTCTTGGGCGTCTTGACCTTGCCGTCGGCCGTCATGGCACTGTTAACCAGGTCGTTGAGCTCATCGATATCCAGCGCGCCGATGCTGTAGAGCGTGTAGTCGCCCACCGTTCCGCGGCTCGAAAGCACCATCACGGCCTCGTTGGCGGACGTAGGCCAATGGCCGGCAACGACATCGTACTGGCTGTCGAGCAGGCTCTGGTCGTCAATCATCTCGTTAAAGACCGACGTTCCCATGGAATCCATGCTCACCGTTGCCGCCGAGCTCGCGCCTCCGCTCATGGCCTCGGTCATAGCGTTGGGAACAAGGCGAACGGGCTTCTCGTCGCCCTTACTCGAACGATAGACAACCGGCGTCACGCCGTAACCATACTGAATAGCGTTGACCTCTTTGTCGATACCGTTGCCGCCGTCGTCAAGCCATGCCTTAAAGCTCGTCATATCGTTAGATTTAACACTTGCGAACATGTCCTTTACGGCCGTGACCACAGGGATCTTATCGGTCCCCTGAGCCTTGCCGCCGGTAGCGCCATCGGACGAGTCCTCGCCCTTGGACGCCTCCTCATCCGTGCCCCCCTGTCCGCCCATCATAGACGACAGGTCGTAATCTTGTTTGGAAATCGTAAGCGGGTAGCTTGAGAGCGTGTCCTCCTCGACCTTTTTGATGTAGCCGTTTACGCCGTTGGAGAGCGCCAGAATCGCCGCGATGCCAATAATGCCAATCGAACCTGCAAAGGCAGTCATGGCCGTACGGCCCTTCTTGGTCATGAGGTTTCGGGCAGAAAGCCCCAGCGCCGTCATAAAGCTCATCGAGGTTTTGCGCGTGGGTTTTGCCTCGCGATGTGCGACCGTGGCCACATCAAAGGGGTCGGAATCGTCGGTGACCTTGCCGTCCGCCAGGCTGACGATGCGCGTGGCGTACTGGTACGCCAGCTCGGGATTGTGCGTGACCATGATGACCAGACGGTCGCGCGCCACGTCCTTGAGCAAATCCATGACCTGCACGGATGTCGTTGAGTCCAGGGCGCCGGTCGGCTCGTCTGCCAGCACAATCTCGGGATCATTAATCAGGGCGCGGGCGATGGCCACGCGCTGCATCTGGCCGCCCGACATCTCGGTGGGGC
>URZR01000153.1 GCA_900552425.1 uncultured Collinsella sp.
TTTCCAGGAAGCGGAGAATCGCATGCATACGATTAAGGCGGTGATGTACGCAACGCTTAAGTAGCGGGGCGTTGAGAAAACAGTCGCAAATCTGTTTGCCATACTATATTTCTCTCAACAAGCTGATAGGATACAGGGGAGAATGATGCGCGCGTCAGTCGATTTTTTTGACTGACGCGCTTTGTGAAAGAGGCAAAGATGCGTACCGATGATTTTGACTACAACCTTCCTGAGGAACTGATTGCCCAGGCTCCTGCCGAGCCGCGCGACTCCTGCCGCCTGCTGGTGGTTGATCGCAAAGGCTCCGAGACAGGAACGCCGCTAGAGCACGGCGGTACCGTTGAGCACCGCATCTTCCGCGACATCATCGACTATATCGAGCCGGGCGATGTGCTCGTCATCAACAAGACGCGTGTGATGCCGGCCCGCCTGATCGGTCGCAAAGCCGGCTCGGGTGGCGTGGTCGAGACGCTGCTGCTCAAGCGCCGCGAGGATGTTGATCCGCTGGGTCACGTTTGGGAGTGCCTGGTCAAGCCGGGCAAGCGTCTGAAGCCCGGTGCTCAGATTGAGTATCGCGCCGGCGGCGCCCATGCACCCGAGGGCGCGCCCGTGGTGCTGACGGCCGAGGTCGTCGACTTTGTCACCGATAGCCGCGGAGGCCGTCTGGTGCGCTTTGAGCCGGCCGGCTGCAATGCCGCCGGCGAGCCGCGCACGCTCGACGAGGCCATTCATGCTGCCGGTCACGTGCCGCTGCCGCCCTACATTACCGATTACGAGGGCGATCCCGAGAAGTACCAGACCGTCTACGCCATGAAGGAGGAGCACTCGGCTGCCGCTCCTACGGCGGGTCTGCACTTTACTCCCGAGCTCATGGCCGCTATCGAGGCCAAGGGCGCGAAGTTTGCCGCCGTCGAGCTCGAGGTGGGTATTGATACCTTCCGTCTGGTGGAGGAGGACGACCCCACGCAGCACGTCATGCACACCGAGCGTTACCACGTGTCGCAGGAGGTTGTCGACGCCGTGCATAAGGCTAAGGCCGAGGGACACCGCGTGATTGCTGTCGGTACCACCGCAGTGCGCTCGCTCGAGAGCGCCTTTGACGCTGAGGCACCGGTGTCCGATCCGGCCGTGACAGCGCGCTATTTTGAAGGCCGCGAGGACGGCGCCGACACGCTCGGCCGCGGCGACATCGTGGTGCGCGAGAACGCGACGACGCAGCTCTACCTCATGCCCGGCTCGACCTATCACGTGGTCGACGCGCTGATCACCAACTTCCACGTGCCGCGTTCCACGCTCATGATGCTCGTGAGCGCGCTGGCCACCCGCGACCAGATCATGGATGCCTACGCTGCTGCTATCGAAGAACGTTACCGCTTCTTCAGCTTTGGCGATGCGATGCTCATTTTGTAGGTTACGGCGTTTTCCAAACGCCGTAACCGGCCGACGCTGCGCGGGCCGCATTTGGACAATCTGACGTTCAACTTCAAGGGCGCGACCAGAAGGTCAGCGCCCTTTCGTTTCACGTCACCTTGTCTCAAATGCGACCCGCTCGCTGTCGTTGCCAAAACACCGGCATTTCTTTGGTTGTCAAGAGGATGCCGCTCTAGCGGGTTTTCGCTGTCCGCGCCAAAACATCGGCGTCGCCTTTGTTGGCACTTGGGGACGTTCCTTATGTGCCGGCACCTGGGGACAGTCCTTGTAATCGTTGGGGAGTGGTTACTTGCTCGCGAACAGCCAGATCAAGATGATCACTAGAACTACGGCGACGATGCAGACGATGGCGCCGGTGAATTTGATGCGTGAGTCGCGGGTACGCTCGCGCACCGCGTCCTCGGTGGCCTCGAGCTGGGCGACTTCTCGCTCGGTCTCGGTGTGTTCGGCATTGTCTCGGGCCAAGGACCCTGCAAGCGACTCGGTGATCTCTGGGTGGTCGTGCACCTCGGTCGCCTGTTCGATGATCGACTGTGCATGTGCGGCATCTGCTTGGGCGTTGGCGATGGTCTGCTCCTGGTCGCGGCGCGCCTTGTCCTCGGCAGCGATCTTCTCGCGCAGTTCGCGCTGACGAGTCGCGGCGGCGGTCTTCGCCGTCTGCAGCTCGTCGCGCGCGGCATCGGCTTCGGTCGTCACGGCTTGGTGCGCGCGTTTTGCGTCGGCGATAGGGGCTTGAGCCTGCTCGACGGCCTGCTCGGCTGCGGCAAGCGAGTGCTCAAGGTCGGCGGTGATGCGCGGGACATCTTCTTCGGCTTTACGCAGGGCATCTGCCGTGTCGGAAATCTGCATCGAGAGCTCGCTGGTGCGCACCGTATAGTTGGCGGGATTTGCCGAGGGATTGCGTTGCAGCTCGGCATACTCATGACGCAGCGTCTCGAGCTGGGCGCGCGTGGCGTCGACGGTTTGTTGTGCGGCGGCAATGCCGGCGTCTCGCTCTGCCTTCACCTTGTCGCGGATGCGCTTGGAATCCTCAAGACGTCGAACGAGGCGGTTGCCGGTCTCGCGTGAGCTCGCCTCGCGGGCCTCCACGGCGTCGAGCGCGGCCTTCAGGCGGAGCTCAGTCGCGTCATCCTCTGTCTTCATTTGTTCGAGCTGACCCTTGAGCTCTGTCGCTTTGGAGGCGTGGACATCACGGTCAATCTCGGCGACCGCTGCAGTCTTTTGGGCCGTGGCAATCGCCTGGCGCTGGTCGGCGACGATCTGGTCGTAGCGGCCTGCGATATCCTGGCGCGTCTCGAGTTCCTCGGCCTGATCGGCAATGCGCTGCTCAAGTTCGGCCAGGTGGGCGCGGGCATCGGCAAGTGCCTTTTTCGCGGCGTTCATCTCGCGCATGGCCGAGGCGCCCTGGGCGATAAAGGTGCCCACGGCGTTCGCAGTGTTCGAGACAGCGGTCCCCAGATCGCGGCTCGCGGCGGGGGAGTGCGGGGCAGTCGGGCGAGCGGTGTCGGCAGCGTCCGCATCGGCAGTCTGCGGCACGGCGATATTGCCGGTACCGCCTTCGATCACAGAAAAGCCTGCTGCGTGCGGGTCGACCGCATCGGTGCCAATCGTGGGATGCTCGAGCTGCAGAAACGAGGGCATGGTGCTGCCCTGGTCGGCAACCGGAGTCTCGCCGGGTACGAAGGTCGAGGCTGCCTCGGCGGCCTCCTCTTCCTCGGCGTCAACGTCAGCGTCGGCCACGGCGTCTTTCATCGCTTTGACGGCATCCATCATGGAGTCCATGACGGCGTCGAGCTCTTCTTCCGAAGAAACCTCGATAGGGCCCGCAGCTTGCGGAGCAGCATCCTGTACGGGGCGGTCGTCCTGAGCGGGCGCATCGTCGTTTTGCTCGTCTGCATCTTCGGCGCCAGGGGTTTCCGCCGTAGCGCTTTCGTCCAAGAATGGGCCGTCGAGGTCAATATCATCGCAGGTCACAGCGTCGGCATCTGCAGTGACGTCTGCGGAATCATCAATATGCTGTTGAGTCTGGGGGTCCAGCTCGTCTGTCATAGGCATGTGCTCCTCATCGTTGTTTGTCACCCTATGATAAAGTCTCGCGCCGACATCCCGCGCGCTGCAGCAAAGTTTCAAAACGTGTTCGATAGCTCATTTGGATGACAAAAATTCGGCCTCTTTATCCGGTTCGTGCTTGACATCCCCTTCGCCGAAAGACGTTGCGCCGTTCGCCTGCCAGGGGCTTTATTTTTCACTTGAACCCGCTAAAGTTGCATTTCAGCTTTTGGCGCGTGAAGTTGGATGCGCGCAGTCGACGGGCAGGCCCGTCGCGATTTGAAAGGACTTTATATGGGACTTTTCACTGGTAAGACCGTGATCGTCACCGGCGGCGGCAAGGCCACGCTCAAGGACGGCTCCGCTGGCTCCATCGGCTACGGTATCGATATCGCTTTTGCCAAGGAGGGCGCAAACCTCGTCATTACCGGCCGCAACGTTGCCAAGCTCGAGGCTGCCAAGGAATCCCTCGAGGCCGAGTACGGCGTCAAGGTTCTGCCTGTTCAGGCCGATGTCTCGGCTGGTCAGGACAACGAAGCCGTCGTCCAGAACGTCATCGACAAGGCTATTGAGGAGTTCGGCCGCATCGACGCCGTCGTCAACAATGCTCAGGCCAGCGCCTCGGGCGTGACCATTGCCGATCACACCATGGATCAGTTTAACCTGGCCATTTACTCTGGCCTGTATGCCACCTACCTGTACATGCAGAAGGCCTACCCGCACCTGAAGGAGACCAAGGGCTCCGTGGTCAACTTTGCTTCGGGCGCCGGCCTGTTTGGCAACTATGGCCAGTGCAGCTACGCCGCTGCCAAGGAGGGCATCCGCGGTCTGACCCGCGTCGCTGCCAACGAGTGGGGCAAGGACGGCATCAACGTCAACATCGTTTGCCCGCTTGCCTGGACTGCTGCGCTCGAGAACTTCCAGGATGCCTATCCCGAGGCGTTCAAGGCCAACGTCCACATGCCGCCGGCTGGCCACTACGGCGACGTCGAGAAGGAAATCGGCCGCGTTGTCGTTCAGCTCTGCGGTCCCGACTTTAAGTATATGAACGGCGAGACCGTCACCCTCGAGGGTGGC
>URZR01000154.1 GCA_900552425.1 uncultured Collinsella sp.
GCATTTCTGGAGCGTTTCCCCACCACAAATTACCCTTGGCATACTTGCGCGAACGATTGCTCGTGCTACACTTGCAATTGCTGTTTCAGGGCGGGGTGAAATTCCCCACTGGCGGTAAATCGGGCGGTGCCAAAGGGGCGCCGTGGAGCAGGCGAGGTGCCTGCGACTGAGCCGATGAGTCCGCGACCCGTGCGTGTGTTGGTTCGCATGCCGGCTGAACTGGTGAGATCCCAGTACCAACGGTTAGAGTCCGGATGAAAGAGGCAGGTGATCTTATGTCTGAACAGTCGCAGCATATCCATTTTGAGAACACGAATAGGTGGAGCACCAAACAGCTCGTTACCATGGCGCTGATGTGCGCCCTGGGCGCCCTGTTTATGTACGTGCAGCTGCCCATCCTTCCTTCGGCGCCGTTTTTGACCTATGACCCGTCGCTGGTGCCGGCGATGGTGTGCGGGTTTGCGTATGGTCCCGGTGCCGGTACTGCAGTTGCCGCCATGGCGATTGTTATCCATGCGCTCACCACGGGCGACTGGGTCGGTGCGCTCATGAACCTGGTGGCTACGCTGGGCTATATTCTGCCCGCGGCCATTGTCTACCAGAAGATGCATACCTATAAGGGTGCCGTGATTGGCCTAGTGTTCGGTGTCATTGCCGCTACGGCGTTGTCTATGGTCGCAAACCTTACCATTGGCGTATGGTTCTGGTATGGCTCGGTCGATGTGATTGCCCCGCTCATGCTTCCTGCCGTGCTGCCGTTCAACCTCATCAAGACCGTGCTCAACTCGGTGCTCACGCTTGCAGTGTACAAGGCGGTCTCCAATCTCATCACGCCTAAAAAGGACCAGGTCAAAGGCCGCGCATGATTGAGTGTCGGGGCGTTTCCTTTAGCTATGACGGTGCCGTGCCGGCACTCGACGGTGTCAATCTGAACATCGAGGATGGCGAGTTTTTCTGCATTCTCGGCGGTAACGGGTCGGGCAAGTCGACCTTCGCCAAGCATCTGAATGCGCTGCTGCAGCCCGATGCGGGTACGGTGCGCATCAATGGCATGGACGCGTCCGACCCCGAGTTGGTCTATGACATTCGCTCGACCGCGGGCATGGTATTCCAGAACCCGGATGATCAGCTGGTGGCGACGCTTGTCGAGGACGATGTTGCGTTTGGTCCCGAAAACCTCGGCGTGCCATCGGCGCAAATTGCGCAGCGCGTACGCGAGGCGCTGAAGGGCGTGGGCCTGGTGGGCTTTGAGCGCCACGAGACCCACGCGCTTTCGGGCGGGCAAAAGCAGCGCGTGGCGCTTGCCGGCGTACTCGCCATGGAACCGCGCGTGCTCATTTTGGACGAGGCCTCCTCGATGCTCGATCCGCGTGGACGCAAGGGCCTTATGAAGGCTTGCCGTGCGTTGCACGATCGCGGCATGACCATCGTGATGATTACGCACTTTATGGAAGAGGCGGCTGAGGCCGATCGCGTCGCGGTGTTTCGGGCGGGGCGCATTGCCATGCTTGGTACGCCCGAGGAAATCTTGACGCGAGCGGACGAACTCGCGCAGCTCAATCTAGATATGCCGGCGTCGTGCTGTCTGGGCAGGGCGCTTCGTGCGAAGGGCGTGCCCGTTTGTGCACAGGTGCGCGAGACGGATATGGTCGCCGAGATCGTGCAGGCTTATGTTGAGCGAAGTGGGGCAGGCACCGTGGGGCAGTCTTCCACACCCCAATCGGAAATCGTTGGCGGTACGGTTTCGGCAGACAACGAAGATAACGTACCAGAGCCCGTCATCGAACTATCCCATGTTTCGTACAGTTATTCGCTCAGTCCGCGCGAGCGCCGCCGCTGGCATAAGCGCTCGGTCATTGCGGGCAAATCGAGCAAACAGGCTCTCTGGGGAAACGACCCCAGCAGCCCGTGGGCGCTGCGCGATGTATCGTTGACGGTGCGTCGCGGCGAGTTCCTGGGGCTAGCAGGCCATACCGGCTCGGGTAAATCGACGCTGGTCCAGCATCTCAACGGGCTGATCCGTCCGCAGGAGGGAAGCATTTGCGCGCTGGGGCTCGATCTGTCAAACAAGAAAGACGCCGCCGCGGTTAAGGCCAAGGTCGGCGTGGTGTTTCAATATCCCGAGCGTCAGCTGTTTGCCGAAACCGTGGCGCAGGACGTGGCGTTTGGTCCGCACAACCTTGGCTTGCCGCAAGATGAAGTCGACCGTCGTGTCGAGTCATCGCTCTCGCGCGTGGGCCTCGACCTTACCACGGTCGGCGACAAGAGTCCCTTTGAGCTTTCGGGCGGTCAGCAACGGCGCGTGGCATTCGCCGGCGTGCTCGCCATGGAGCCCGAGGTCCTGGTGCTCGATGAGCCCATGGCGGGGCTCGATCCGGCTGCGCGCAGGGATTTCCTTGAGCTTATCGATCGACTTCACCGCGATGGCCTGACCGTTGTCATGGTTTCGCACAGCATGGATGACCTGGCCAATTGCTGCGACCGTATCGTCGTAATGAACGAGGGCGCGGTGTTTGCCGAGGGCACGCCCGCTCAGGTTTTTGCGCATGCGGATGAGCTTAAATCAATCGGCTTGGGCGTTCCCGCCGCCCAGCGTATGGCGCTGGCGCTTACGGAGGCAGGCATGCCGCTGCGTTGCGGCGGGCTCTATACGGTTGAGTCGTTGGCCGACGAGTTGGTGGACCTGCTAATCGGTCGCTCGGGCGGTCCTTCTAACGTCGCGGACATTGCTAAATCCAAGACGGTTGCGCGAGAGGAGGGCTGCTAATGGAGGCGTTTTCGTTTGGCAGCTACTATCCCGGCGATAGTGCGATCCACCGCCTGGACCCGCGAATCAAGTTGCTCTTGGGCTTTGTGTTTCTGATCACGACGCTCACGGTCAGCAGCTTCCGCGGACTGGTCCCGGTCGCAATCTTCGTTGCCCTGATCTATGCCGTGTCCCGGGTGCCGGCTCGTCGCGTCCTGTCATCGATGGCGCCGCTGCTGGCAATCGTCGTCGTGGTCGCGGTGCTCAACTTGTTTACCGATCAGAGCGGACGCATTCTGTGGCAGCTCGGCTTTCTGCAGATAAGCGAGGGCTCGCTGCGTTCTGCCGCCTTTATGGCGTGCCGCCTGAGCTTGATGATGGCCGGCATGAGCGCCATTACGCTCACCACACCGACGCTCGACCTCACCGCGGGCTTTGAGCGCCTGCTCGCGCCGTTTGCGCGTGTGGGACTTCCTGCGCACGAGCTCGGCATGATTATGGGTATCGCGCTGCGCTTTATGCCGCAGTTTGCCACCGAGATGAAACAGACGGCCGATGCGCAGGCGAGCCGCGGTGCGCGCGTGACGGGAGGCCCGCTCGGCGGCGTGCGTATGCTCGGCAGTGTGGCGATTCCGCTGTTCACGGGCGTGTTCCGCCATGCCGAGACGCTGTCTGCTGCCATGGATGCACGCTGCTATCACGGCGAGCAGGGCCGCACGTGCCTGCATGCGCTTGCATTTCGCCGCGGGGATGCGCTGGCTGCGGTTGTGACGATGCTGCTGTTTGCGTGTGTCATCGTCGTCAACCTTCAACTTGTTTAGGCGCGATTCGAGCGCAAGAAAGGGGTCCCTATGACCGACAACGACCGCACGGATCAGCTTGAGCGCGCCTGTTCATATCTCAGGCGCATTCCGGCGTGGTATCTGGCCACGACCGATGTGGCCGACGGGCATCAGCCTCGCGTGAGGCCGTTTTCGTTTGCCATGGTCGATGACGGTAAGTTGTGGTTTTGCACATCGCGCGACAAGGACGTGTGGGCGGAGCTGAGTGCGAATCCCAAGTTTGAGCTCTCGGGCTGGAAACCGGGGGAGTGTTGGATTGTACTGACCGGCGAGGCCGCGCTCGAGGACGATGCGGTCGTGAGCGACAAGGTGCGCCAGGCAGGCTTTAAGCACATGGTGGGCATTGGCGAACAACACGATAGCGCCAACGACGGCCGTCTCGCGTTCTTCTCGGTTCGCAACATCGCCGCGCGCTTCTGCGATATCGACGGCAGCGAGGAGCGCCTGGAGCTCTAGAGCGTCTCAAATTAACTACCCGTTCCGAATTAGCTAGCGCCAGGAGGACACATGGACGGATTGAATACGGTTTTGGAGTATCTGACGTCAGTGCCGGCATGGTATTTGGCGACGAGCGTTGACGGACAGCCGCATGTGCGTCCGTTTTCGTTTGCGCAGATCCAGGACGGCAAGCTGTGGTTTGTAACGGCGCGCACCAAAGATGTGTGGCAGGAGCTGCTGCAAAATCAGCGCTTCGAGGCCACGAGTTGGTGGCCGGGCCATGGCTGGCTCATCTTGCGCGGGCGTGCCGGCTTGGATGACCGGGCTTTAAACGAAATGCGCGAAGCCGGGTGGAAGCATCTAGAGCGCCTGGGCGAGCACTATGAGGGGCCTAACGACCCCACGCTCGTCTTCTTTAGCGTCGAGGATCCCGAGGCTTTTATCTGCAATCACGACGAATGGGTGCCGGTCGAGCTCTAGCCGGCTGGCTCATCCTAACAACTTGGTTTTCGCATGGGCGG